>DASVTZ010000014.1 GCA_036387335.1 Longimicrobium sp. | reverse complement strand
CGCCATCCCCAACAACCCGGACGAGACCACCTACGATCCGCAGGCGGTCAACTGGATCAACACCTCCTCGTACGTGGACGCGGCCGAGAAGTACGTCTCGGGCTACTGCGAGGACCGCAAGGTGGTGCAGGACGGCAAGCTCACCGGCGACACGAAGCGGGTGTGCGTGGACGGCATCGTCACCTGGACGCCGGCCGACGTGACGGCGGCGCAGGGGCGCGGCGGGCTGGTCTCGGTGGTCTCCACCAAGGAGTACTCGTCGCAGATGCCGCACGTCATCATCGGCATCCGCAAGTGGAACCAGCAGAACCGCGAGACGGTGGTCAAGATGCTCTCGGCCTTCATGGCCGGCGGCGACCAGGTGCTGCAGCACCCGCGCGCGCTGCGCCGCGCCGCCGAGATCTCGCAGGAGATCTACCAGGAGAAGGGGGCCGACGCGGCGTACTGGGAGAAGTACTACCGCGGCGTCACCGAGCCCGACAAGACGGGGCAGCCGGTGGAGCTGGGCGGTTCCAAGGCCAACAACCTGGCCGACAACCTCCTCCTCTTCGGCCTGGCGCCGGGCAGCTCGCCGGAGACGTCGCGCTTCCGCGCCACCTACACGGTGTTCGGCAAGATCGTGACGCAGCAGTACCCCAAGCTGGTGCCCCGCGTCCCGCCGGTCGACTCGATCCTGGACGTGTCGTACCTGCGGCTGGCTTCGGAGCGCGCCGGCGCGTCGGGCGAGGCGGTGGGCAAGGCGGAGGCGCCCACCTACACGCCGACCAACGAAAAGGTGACGCGCGTGGTGGGCCGCCGCGGCTACAAGATCACCTTCCGCACCGGCTCGGCCGAGCTGTCGCCCGAGGGCGAGCGCGAGCTGCAGGAGCTGTTCGACAACCTGTCGATCAACTCGCTGGCGGTGGAGGTGCACGGCCACACGGACAACACCGGCACGGCCGAGGCCAACCAGCAGCTGTCCGAGGACCGCGCGATGGCGGTGAAGAAGTACCTGGAGGGCCGGTCGGCGAGCACCTTCCCGCAGGGCCGCGTCCGCATCTTCGCCCACGGCGCCACGGAGCCGGTGGAGTCGAACCGGACCGAGGAAGGCCGGTCGGCGAATCGGCGGGTCGAGGTCGTGATCGGGAACTGAAGGACGGAAGTGCGTTAGTGCGTTAGTGCGTTAGTGCGCCCGGGGCGGGTGTGGTGCGGCCCCGGGCGCGGTTCCAGGAGCGAATGAATTCGCCGCTGGAAAAACACGAACGCCGCCTGCGCGGACTCGGGGTGCAGGCGCCCCATACTCTTTGTCATCCTGAGCGACGCGCCGCTCCGTCCTTACCCGTACTCCACACTCTGGCGCGGAGCGAAGGATCTACTGCGCGTTGTGCGGGGCTCGGGGTGAAGCGCCGACCCCGGCCCTGCTCCGGCTAGATCCTTCGGTCGCCGCAGGGAGTTCGGAGTGCTTCGCGGAGTTCGGCGGGGCGGCTCCCTCAGGATGACAAGAGGACGGGGATCGCGCGCCGCACCCTGCGTGCGGCGAATTCATTCGCGCTGGTATGGCGGACGCGCCGGGGATCCGCAGGCGGTGGGCGGACACGCAGGTCCGCCCCTACGAGATTCGGTGCGCGGCGCGGAGGTCGAGGAACGCAGAGGGTGGCCGCGACGAATCGCGTCCCTACGCACTCACGCACTCACGCACTCACGCACTTCCCCACCGACCTTACCCCTTACACCCAAGCCATCCCCCAATGCCCTCCCTTGGTCCCGCACTGCGGCCCAACCGCTGGATCGCGCCCGGAGCATACTGGCTCCTGGTCGCCATGTGGACGCTGCTCGTGTTCATGGCGTGGCTCCTGGCGCCCGCGTACTTCCCGTCGCCGGCGCGCGTGCTCAGGGCGTTCAGCGAGCTGACCGCCAGCCAGGGGCTCATCGGCGAGCTCTGGACTTCGCTGGTGCTCTTTGGCGAGTCGCTCCTGATCGCGTCCATCCTGTCGATGGGGCTGGCGTACGCCACGGTGGTGCCGGCGGTGCGGCCCATCGTGATGGCGCTCACCCGCGCGCGCTTCCTGTCGCTGGTGGGGCTCACCTTCATCTTCACGATGATGCTGAGCGGCGGCCACGCGCTCAAGGTGGGGCTCCTGGTGTTCGGGATCACCGCCTTCTTTCTCACCTCCATGGTGGACGTGGTGGCGCAGGTGCCCACCGAGAAGCTGGACCACGCGCGCACGCTGCGCATGGGCGAGTGGCGCACCGTCTGGGAGGTGATCGTGCTGGGGCAGATGGGCACCACGCTCGACGTCATGCGCCAGAACGCCGCCATCGGGTGGATGATGCTCACCATGGTGGAGGGAATCTCGCGCAGCGAGGGCGGGATCGGGGCGCTGCTGATGGACCAGAACAAGCACTTCAACCTGGCCGCCATCTTCGCGGTGCAGGGCGTCTTCCTGGTGGCCGGCTTCGCCCAGGACGCCGTGCTGGCGTGGCTCAAGGCGACGCTGGTGCCCCACGCCGCCCTCACCACGGTGCGCCGATGACCACGCACGTGTACGAGCGCCGCGGCATCCTGCTCGACATCCAGGGAGTCAACTTCGTCCGCAACGGCGTCCCCATCCTGCGCGACCTGTCGGCGCAGATCCGCGACGTGGTGCGCCCTGGGATGTCGCAGGGGCAGATCGTGGGGCTGCTGGGCCCCTCCGGCGTCGGCAAGACGACGCTCTTCAAGATCCTGGCTGGCCTCGTTGACCCCGACGAGGGGACGGTGCGCATCGGCGAGGCCGGCGTGCCCGCCAACCCGGGGCTGGTGGGGGTGGTGACGCAGAACTACGTCCTCTTCGAGCACCGCACCGTGCTCGGCAACCTGCTGATCGCGGGGAAGCAGGCCGGGATGTCGTCCGCCGACGCGAAGTCGCGGGCGATGGATTACCTGGAGCGCTTCGGGCTGACGGCGCACGCGGAGAAGTACCCGATGCAGCTCTCCGGCGGGCAGCGGCAGCGCGTGGCGATCGCGCAGCAGCTTCTCTGCTCGGAGCACTACCTGGTGATGGACGAGCCGTTCTCCGGCCTCGACGTGATCGCGCAGGAAAAGGTGCAGGAGCTACTGGTGGAGGTCAGCAAGCGCCACGAGGAGAACACCATCATCCTGGTGACGCACGACGTGACCGCGGCGGTAGCGGTGTGCGACACCATCTGGCTGATGGGGCGCGACCGCGAGCCCGGCGGCGCCATCATTCCCGGCGCGCGCATCGTGGAGGTGATCGACCTGATCGAGCGCGACCTGGCATGGCATCCGGACATCCGCACGCGGCCCGGCTTTCACACGCTGGTGGACGAGATCAAGGCGCGGTTTCACACACTCTGAACAGCAACTGCGGGTTTCACGCGGAGACGCGGAGACGCAGAGAGAGAACTGCAGCGGCCTTCTTTTCTTCTCTCAGCGTCTCCGCGCCTCCGCGTGAGCCATGCAGTTCGTACTGACTCGCAATCGAGATAGTCGTGTCTCAGCGGATTCTTCTCGTGGCGGCGCTTTTTACGTTGGGCGCGTGCACGTCGTTCAACTCGGTGCGCTCGGCGGAGGTGCATCGGGGGCCGGCGCTCGCGCTGCAGGGGACGGTCACGACGGCGCCGGGCGATGATGCGGCCTGGTTCTGGGGGCTGGATTGCTCGTCAGACTGCAACCGCGTCCTCGCGAGCGTGGATGGCGGGGTGGCGTTCGGGAGCACGTCGGGGCGGACGCCGTTCAGTGTGGGCGGGGGGGTCAGCGGGATCCTCTATCCGTACCTGGAGGGCTACGTGCAGCTCAATCGCGCGGAGCAAAACCCGTGGGGCGCGGGGGTGCGCGTCGGCGTGCCGGTGCAGAGCTGGACCGAGCACCAGCTCTTCGCGCGCTTCGACCGGCCGCTGGGGGATGGGAAGCGCCTCCTCCTCAACCCCACGCTCTTCCTCCACACCGGCAACTCGCCCAACGGCGCGAATCCCGGGCACATGCTGGCGTTCGTGCCGGGCGCCGGCGTCCTGTTCGAGGGGGAGACGATGTCGTTCATCCCCGCGATCTCGCTGGGAGTCGGGCGTGGCGAGCGCCGCTCGATATCTCTCGATGAGGGCGGACCATTCACCACCGTGTTCGGCACCGTTTCGATGTCGGTGGTGGCGCACAGGAAGCGCGCGGCCAGGTAGTGGCGCGGTTGGATGGATGACGGTGAGCGGGCGCGGCTGCATGCCGCGCCCGCCTCGTTTTCTCCGTCACCGCGCTTCCACCCGGGCCTGCATCCCCGGGTGGAAGGCGCACACGTAGCGATGCGTCCCCTTTGTGGCGATCACCACGCGTCCCGTCTGGCGCGCGGCGATGCTCCCGGTGTCCCATGCGCCGCTGGCGGTGGCGGTGTGGGGAACCACGTCTTCGTTGGTCCACACCACCGTGTCGCCCACGGCCACGGTCAGCTCCGCGGGCGCGAACTGGAAGCCGCGGATGGCGACGGCGTGCGCCCGCGGCTTCCCCGCCCCGCCGCCGCAGCCGGCCAGCGCCGCCATCACAACAGCGGCCGCGAAGCGACTCCTGCGCATCAGCTCTTTCCGAGCGACGATTGCAGCTGCTTCGCGTGCTCGAGGTGCGCGGCGACCGCGGGGCGCGTCTGCTGGAGGAGGGCCTTGAGTTCGGCGTTCTGCGCGTTGGGGATCAGCGTCTGGTCGATCGCGTCGAGCACCGCCTGGTGGTAGGCGACTTCGTGGTCCACGTACGCCCGGTCGAACTCCGCGCCGCTCTTGCCGCGCAGCTCGCCCAGGTTCTTGGTGCCGCCGTCGCGAAGCCCCTGGCTGGTGGGATTCGACTCCGGCGTCACGCCCAGCTTGCCGACCAGGTCGCTCGCCGCCTTGTTGACGCCGCTGTGGTCGGTGATCATCCGCTGCGCGAACTCCTTGACCGGCGCGCTCGTGGACTTCGTCTTCGCCAGCTCGCCGGCGTCGATGTCCACCTGGTTCGCGGCGACCACGATGTCCGCGATCTGCGGGTCCGTCACGGTCGGTGCGGCCGAGGCGGGTGCGGCGGGCGCGGCCGGCGCCGTGGAGGTAGTCGCCGTGTCGGTTGCGGCGGCGTTCGCGCTGTCGTTCTTCGCATCGTCGCCCCCGCCGCAGGCGGCGAGCGCGGCCAGGGCCAGGAGCGGCAGCATGGTCTTCCCGTTCATCGTCTTCTCCCCGCGTAGGTGGAATGATCTCCTGCATGAAGCAGAGTCTACGAGGGCCTCATATATATGTCAATGGTTTATTTGACTTATTGGACAAACGCGTGCATCCCTGTTAAACTCCGCAGCGAGGCGGCGGCGACCTAACGTATTGAGGGGGTGCGGGATGCAGGCGACCCAGTGGATCGAGCGGCTCCTTGCCAGCACCCGCGGGCAGATCGTGGGGCTCCTCCGCCGTTCGGCCCGGACGGTGAACGAGCTGGCCGACGAGCTGGGGCTCACGGACAACGCCGTCCGCTCGCACCTTTCCGCGCTGGAGCGCGACGGGCTGGTGAAGCAGGAACGGAGCACGGGCCGGCGCTCCGTGGGGAAGCCGGCGTTCGTCTACACTCTCACGCCCGAGGCGGACGGGCTGCTTCCCAAGGCGTACGCGCCGGTGCTCGGACTGCTGCTGGGCGTGCTGGGGGAGCGGCTGGGGGCGGAGGAGACGGAAGAGCTGCTTCGCGAGGTGGGGCGGCGCGCGGCCGCGGGGCGCGGAGAGCAGGGTCAGGACATCCGCATGCGGATCGAGGCGGCGTACGGGGTGCTCGGGGAGCTGGGGGGCGTGGCGGACATCGAGGAGGGAGAGGGGACCGTGGTGATCCGCGGCTACAGCTGCCCGCTCGCGGCGGTGGTGCCCGGCAACCCCGGCGTGTGCCGCCTGGCGGAGACGCTGCTCACCGAGCTGATCGGCGTGCCGGTGCGCGAGCAGTGCCAGAAGGGTGAGCGGCCGCGCTGCTGTTTTGAGATTCCGCTGCCGGGCGGGGGTGGCGCCGAGGCCCACGTCGCCGGGGGTTGAGGTGCGCGGGGGTTGAGTCGCCGGGTAAACGTCGCGGGGCACGCACAGCCGGGCACGCATCGCCGGGCACGCATCGCCGGGCACGCATCGCCGGGGGCGCGTCGCCGGGGGCTAAAGCCCCCGGCTGGAACGACGGGAAGCCCACTGAAGTGGGCTCGCTAGGCGCGGGCGCCCTCCCTTTTTTGTCATCCTGAGCGACGCGCCGCTCCGTCCTCGCCCGTGCTCAATACTCTGGCGCGTAGCGAAGGATCTACTGCGCGCGGCAGGAGGCTCGTGGTTGCACGCGGTCCTCGTGCCTCGCCGGCTAGATCCTTCGTTCGCCGCAGGGAGTACGGTGTACACGGGGCACCGGGGCGGCTCTCTCAGGATGACAAAACAAAGGGGGGGGATCAGGCGGCGGGGATGTGCGCGCGCTCGAGCTGCTGCTCGCGCAGGCGGCCGCCGAGCCAGGCGTAGGGCATCACGAGCGCCAGGTTCAGCGCGATGGCCCAGGCAGGGCGCTGGCCCCAGGTGGCGACCGCGCCGATCACGTTGAAGACCAAGCCGAGGAAGCCGAGGATCAGCGCGTGGCGCATCGGGCGGTTGGGAGCGAGCCACGCGGCCAGCCAGCATCCCGCGATGGCGAAGACGGCCACGTACGCCGCCTCCAAGAGGACCAGGGCGGGGTCGGTCATCGACTCTCCGGCCGGCAGGATCCCGGCCGAGGACAATGCGGCGCCGGTACCGCCCGCGAGCGCGCCGATGAAGAGGAAGCCGACGACGATCGCGAGGATGCTGCGGACGAAGGGGGGCACGGGAGCTCCGCGAGAGGGGTGGGGATGGGAGGGGTGCGGAAGATTGAACGTGCGCATCGCCCGGCGCAAGCAACTCGTCGGATGGCCGAAGCGCCGCGTTAGCCCGTCAACGCCGCGAAGTGCTCGTGGGTGATGTCGATGAAGGCGGCGAGGACGGGCGGCGGCTCCTCACGGCGGCGGACGAGGGCGATGGTGGTGCGGCCCCCGTCGCGGTCGAGCGGGTGGTACGACAGGCCGCCCCAGCCCAGGCGCCGGAAGGAGGCCGGGACGAGCGATACGCCCAGCCCCGCATCCACCAGCGACACGATGGTGAGCCACTCCTGCGCTTCCTGCACCTGCTTGGGATGGAAGCCGGCATCGCGGCAGAGGCCCAGCACCTGGTCGTACAGCGTGGGCGCCACGGTGCGCGGAAAGAGGACGAACGGCTCGTCCGCGAGCGCGCCCAGCGGGAGCACGGCCTCGTCCGCGCGCGCGTGGCCGGGCGGGAGGACGGCCACGAACGGCTCCCGCACCACCGGCTCGGCCAGGAGCGATGCGTCGGCGGGAGGCTCGCGCAGGAAGCCGGCATCCAGGAAGCCCGCTACGATGGCGTCCCGCTGCGCGCTGGTGGACATCTCGCGCAGGCGCAGCTCCACGGCGGGGTAGCGGTCGCGAAAGGCGTGGAAGACGCGCGGCAGCGCCGTCAGCATCGCCGACGCGGCGAAGCCGATCGTGAGCACGCCGCTCTCGCCGCGGCCGGCGCGGCGCGTTGAGTCGATCCCCTGCGCCACCTGGGCGAGCGTGCGGCGCGCGACGGCCAGCAGCACCTTCCCCGGCTCGGTGAGCGCCACGCGCGGCCTGCGCTCGAAGAGCGAATACCCCACCAGCGACTCCAGCCGCGCGATCTGCTGGCTGAGCGGCGGCTGCGCCATGTGCAGCCGCCTCGCCGCGCGCCCGAAGTGCAGCTCCTCCGCCACGGCGACGAAGTAGCGAAGGTGGCGCAGCTCCACCGAATCGAGAAGGCGCGGCTCGGGCGAGGATGATACGTGAATCATATCAGGAACACACGTTAGCGGTATTGGACGTATCTATGCTAAACATTTAACATCCTTGCACACGTTACGTCCACTCCCCGACCCGCCTTTCCAAATGATTCGTCGATCGCTGCTCGCCTTTCTGCTCGCTCCTTCGCTGCTCGCCGCGCAGACGCCGGCGGCGCCCGCCGCATCCAACACGCGCCCCAGGCCCGTTCTCCAGGCAGCGCGTGCCGCGGGCGCGGTGCGCATCGACGGGCGGCTGGACGATGCGCCGTGGGCCGCGGCGGAGGTGGCGGGCGGCTTCACCGAGAGCTATCCCAACGCCGGCGCGCCCGCCCGCTTCGCCACCGAGGCGCGGGTGCTGTACGCGGACGATGCGCTGTACGTGGGGATGCGCATGGCCGATCCGCGACCCGACTCGATCGCCGCTCAGCTCGCCCGGCGCGACGCGGGCGGGCTGTACTCGGACTGGGCGCAGGTGATGATCGACAGCTACGCCGACGGCCGCACCGCCTTCGCCTTCAGCGTGAACCCGCGCGGGGTGAAGCGCGACGTCTACCTCTTCAACGACGCCAACGAGGACTCCGGCTGGGACGCCGTGTGGGAGGTGGCGACGCAGGTGGACTCGGCCGGGTGGACGGCGGAGTTCCGCATCCCGCTGTCGCAGCTTCGCTTCGGGCGCAGCGAGCCGGCGGGCGGCCGCGAGTGGGGATTGCAGCTCACGCGCGACGTGGCGCGCTTCGACACGCGCTTCGCCTGGTCGCCGTGGAACCGCAACGACAACGGCTTCGTGTCGCGCTTCGGGCGGCTCAAGGGGCTGCAGGGCATCCGCGCGCCGAGCCGCCTGGAATTGCAGCCGTACACCGTCGCCCGCCTCACCCGCGCACCCGATCAGCCGGGGAATCCCTTCTACCGCTCGTCAGACGCGGATGCATCGGTCGGCGCGGACGTGCGCTGGGGGCTACCGTCCGGCCTCACGCTCAGCGCGGCCATCAACCCCGACTTCGGGCAGGTGGAGGTGGACCCCGCGTTCGTGAACCTGAGCGCCTTCGAGACGCAGCTTCCCGAGCGGCGCCCCTTCTTCAGCGAGGGCACCGACATCTTCCGCTTCGGCAGCCTCCTGTCGCACATCAGCCTGACCGCGCCGCAGTTCTTTTACACGCGCCGCATCGGGCGTGCGCCGCAGCGGCAGCTCGGCGGGTCGTACCAGTACTTCGACGCGCCGCAGAGCACCACCATCCTGGGCGCCGCCAAGCTGAGCGGAAAGACGGCCGGCGGCTGGTCGGTCGGCGTGCTGGACGCGGTGACGGCGGGAGAGCGCGGGCGCGTGCTGGTGTCGGATGGCGTCACGCGCGATGAGGCGGTCGAACCGCTCAGCAACTACCTCGTCGGCCGCGTGCGCCGCGACCTGAACGGCGGGCGCACGGTGCTGGGCGCGATCGCCACCGCCACCCATCGCAGCCAGAGCGATTCCGTCTTCGAGCCCATGCTGCGCTCCGACGCGTACGTGGCCGGCGTGGACGGCGAGCACTCGTGGGGCCCGAGCCGCATGTGGTCGGTGAGCGGCTTCGCGTCCGGCTCGCGCGTGGCCGGCAGCGCGGACGCCATCGCCGCCACGCAGCGCTCCAGCGCCCGCTACTTCCTCCGCCCCGACGCCGACTACCTGGAATACGACCCAACGCGCACCTCGCTGGAGGGCTACGCGATGGGCGCGGCGCTGCGCAAGGGCGGCGACTGGCGCGGCTCGCTCTGGATGCAGCAGGTCAGCCCCGGCTTCGAGACCAACGATCTGGGCTTCCAGAGCCGCGCCGACAGCCGCTCCCTGGCGGCGCTCTACGGCTACCGCCGGGGGAAGCCGGGTGCCGTCTTCCGCGAGTGGTTCGTGCGCGCCTTCACCACGCAGTCGTGGAACTTCGGCGGCGACCAGACGGGGAGCACCTACGCCCTGCGCGGAAACGGCACCTTCAAGAACCTGTGGAGCGCCACGGCCACGGTGGAGTACGCGCCGCACGTGACCAGCGACCGCCTGACGCGCGGCGGCCCGCTGGCCGGCACCCCCTCATCGCTCGCCTTCTCCGGCGGCGCGGGAACGGACCCCCGTAAACGCGCGTCGCTGTACCTGGACGGCTACACGTCTACCGACGACGCGGGCGGCTACTTCCGCTACCTGGCCGCCTCCGTATCCGCGCGCCCCTCGACCAGCGTGCAGGTGAGCGTGGGCCCCGTGTGGGAGTCCGGCCGCACCGACGCGCAGTACGTCCGCACCCAGTCGGACGCGCTGGCGACGGCGACGTACGGCCGCCGCTTCGTCTTCGCCACGCTGGAGCAGACGACGGTCGCCCTGAGTACGCGCCTGGACTGGACCTTTACCCCGCGCCTCTCGCTGCAGCTCTACGCCCGCCCCTTCCTCTCCGCGGGCGAGTACGACGGCTTCAAGGAGCTCGCGGCGCCGAACAGCTACGACTTCACGGAGTACGGCGCCGACGCGGGCACCATCGCGCTGAACACCGCGTGCGGCACCGCGGCGGCCAATCCGCAGCGCTACACCATCGATCCGGACGGCGCCGCGGGCGCGGCCAACTGCTTCCAGGTCGGCCGGCCAGACTACAACTTCCGCAACCTGCGCGGCAACGCGGTGCTGCGCTGGGAGTACCGGCCGGGCTCCACGCTCTTCTTCGTGTGGCAGCAGGAGCGGAGCGGCCAGGAAGGCTTCGGCGACTTCGACGTAGGCCGCGACGCATCCGGGCTCTTCGAAGTCCCCGCGCGCAACGTTTTCCTTGTAAAGGCGACGTACTGGCTGGGGCGCTGAACGCAGGCCCCCTCCCCGCCTCGTCACCGCGCTGCCCCTCCCCCAACCTCGGGGGAGGGGCGCACGCGTAAATCCCCGCATCACGCACAGATCTCGTAGGGCAGACCTGCGGCCGTCTTTCCCCCTCCCCCGGGCAGTTTCGGGGGAGGGGGATGCGTCGCGGAGCGACGCTGGGGGTGGGGCCCCCGCGAAACTCCCCCCGCCCGCCAGTGTACCCCCATTGCGCCCCACCCGGGCACCGCGCGCCCATCGCGCGGACCACGATCCGCCGTACCGCTGGACACCATGCGAAGCACGACCTGGACGAGAATCGCGGCGGCGCTGCTGCTGGCGCTCGCGCTGGCTGATGCGCTTCCCTCCGAGGCGCAGGCGCCGCGCAGGGCGGCGGGGAGTGGCGTGCGCGTGCGATCCGAGGCGGTGGCGCGGGGGCGGCACGTGGTGGTGATCGACCTCGACAGCAACCGCCTGCTCTTCACGAAGGGGAGCCGCGTTCTCTGGTCCGCGCCGGTGGGCACGGGCACCGGGCTGCGCCTGGAGTCCGACCGCGACGCGTGGAACTTCCACACGCCCAACGGAACCTTCCACGTCGTCTACAAGGCGCGCGAGCCGGACTGGATCGCGCCCGACTGGTACTTCCTGGAGCACGACCTCCCCGTGCCGCCCGAGAACAGCCCCAGGCGCCGCTTTCCGCGCGGGCTGGGGGCGGCGGCGGTGTACCTGGGCCAGGGGCTCGCCATCCACGGCACCGACAAGCCGGAGCTCCTGGGCCAGCGCGTGTCGCACGGCTGCATCCGCCTCTCCGATGCCGATGCGCTGCGCCTGTACCACAACGTGCAGGTGGGAACGGAGATCGTAGTCGTCGGCGGCGCGGACCTGGAAGCGACGCCGGCGGCCCGTAGGCGCACCACGACCTCCACGCGGCCCGCCGGCACCCCGCCGCCGCGCGATCCCGTGGTCGTCTCGCTGGAGCGGGAGGAGACCGGCACCCTCCTGGAGCGCCTCGATGCGGAGCTCTTCTCCACCGCGTTCGGCGGGAGCGGACCGGGATGGCCGCGGGTGGCGAGCGTCCTACTCTTCCGCGGCGTCAAGGATGGCGATGACGAGGCGCTCGCCGGCCTGTTCGCCCGCCTCGACGACATCGGCCCGGGGACGCTTCGCGACGAGTACGCCACCTTCCTCTCCGACGCGTTCGTGCAGGGACCGCTCCGCACGCTCGCCGTGCTGGGCCGCATGGACCGGAGCGTTCGCGCCACCGTCGCCCGTGCGATCGTCGCCTCCACTGTCGGCCTCTACCCCGGCACCACGGACGACCCGCGCCTCCCGTGGCCCACCAAGCGCGCCCCGCGAAGCGTCCTCGATCCCCGCTCGCAGCGGGCCTGGGATGCGCTTCACGTGGCGGAGCAGGAGTATCGGGATTCGCGTGTGGCCGGGAGGTAGGGGACAGAAGTGCGTGAGTGCGTGAGTGCGTGAGTGCGTGAGTGCGATGGGACACGGCGGCCCCCTTTTTTGTCATCCTGAGCGAGCCGCCCCGCACAGATCCACGGGGCGCATCCCCGAACTCCAGGCGGCAAGCGAAGGATCTAGCCGGCGCGACAAGGGGCCGGTGCAACGAGGCCGGCCCCTCGGTACGCGCAGTAGATCCTTCGCTTCGCGCCAGAGGCCGGTGACGGGTCGTGGGCGGTGAGGCGCTTTGCTCAGGATGACAAAGTGCCTGCTGCCGCCGGGCCCCGTTCCCGCACTAACGCACTAACGCACTAACGCACTCACGCACTTCCGTTACAGCCGCGGATGCCGCTCCTTATCCACCGTGTCGTTGTCGCGCGAGCCGGGGCGGGCTTCCTCATTTTGCGTATGGCTGACGTCGTCCGGCTTGCCCTCGTGCTTCTGGTCGAGGCGCTTCTGGTGCGAGTCGTCCTTGTCGGCACGCGCCTGCTGCTTGCTCGCACCGGTGCTGGCGCCCACCTCACTCGCGCTCTTTCCCTCCTTCTTCGCCTCGCGCGCAAGCTTCTGCTTCTGTTCCTCGCTCCCTTCCATGCTCTTGCTCATCGTTCCTCCTGCCTCGCGTGGGTTTCCATCCGCGTCGGGGAGGCGGAGTCCGGGCAAGCATCGTACCTTTTACCCGACTGATCCCTCGCACTGGAGGCCTGATGCAGCGCACAACCCACGTCCGCCCCGCCGCGCCCGAGGACACCGCCGCCCTCGCCGCGCTGATGTCCCACCTCAGCTACCCGACGGAGCCAGACGCCATGCGCGTGCGGATGGAGCGGATCTCCGCGCTGGATGGCTACGCTGCGTGGGTGGCGGAGGCCGAGGGTGAGGTGATCGGAATGGTGGCGGCGATGATCGGCTGGACGCTGGTCTACGACGATCCCTTTGCGCGCATCCTGGCGCTCGTGGTCGACCCCGCGCACCGCGGCAAGGGTGCGGGCGCGGCCCTGGTGCGCACCGTGGAAGAATGGGCGCGCACCCACGGCGCCGGCACCCTCCACCTGACCGCCGGGAACCAGCGGACGGAGGCGCACGTGTTCTACAGACGGATGGGCTTCGACGACACGGGGAAGCGCTTCTTCAAGCGCCTCGGCTGATCACGCGGGCGCGATGTCGATTTCGGCGGTCCCCGAGCGACTACAGGGTGCTCACGGTTTTTCCCACCACACCATGGAGGCCCCGATGAAGTACCTCTGCCTGATCTACGACGACGAGAAGATGATCGAAGCGATGCCCAAGGAGGAGCAGGATGCGTTCATGGGCGAGTATATGTCGTTCACCGAGGGGATCGTGGCGAGCGGCCACATGATCGCCGGCGAGGCGCTGCACCCGGTGCAGACCGCTACCACCGTGCGCATCCGCAACGGCAGGATCTCCACCACCGACGGGCCGTTCGCCGAGACGCGGGAGCAGCTCGGCGGGTTCTACCTGATCGAGGCGCGCGACTTGAACGACGCCATCCAGGTGGCCGCAAAGATCCCGTCGGCGCGCACCGGGAGCGTGGAGGTGCGGCCGGTGGTGGACTTCGGAGCGCAGCAGTAGCGGTGCCGGCCGGGGACGCGGCCGAGCGGGTGCGGGAGGTGGTGGACGCCGTCTACCGCACCGATTCGCGCCGCGTCCTCGCCACACTGATCCGCCTGCTGGGCGATTTCGACCGCGCCGAAGAAGCCCTGCACGACGCCTTCACCGCCGCCCTGGAGCGCTGGCCGCGCGACGGCGTCCCCGCCAATCCGCGGGCGTGGCTGGTGTCGGCGGGGCGCTTCAAGGCCATCGACGCCATCCGCCGCCGCGCACGCTTCGACGCGAAGCTGGCCCAACTCGCGGACCAGCTGGAAGTCGCACCCACAGACGCGGCGGCGTGGGAGGACGACGGCGTGGAGGACGACCGCCTGCGCCTCGTCTTCACCTGCTGCCACCCCGCCCTCTCGCCCGACGCGCAGATCGCGCTCACGCTGCGCGAGGTCTGCGGCCTCACCACGGAGGAGATCGCGCGCGCTTTCCTCACGGGCGCGCCCACGCTCGCGCAGCGCATCGTGCGCGCGAAGGCCAAGATCCGCGACGCGCGCATCCCGTACCAGGTGCCATCGCGCGCGGATCTGCCTGCGCGCCTGGACGCCGTGCTGCACGTCGTCTACCTGGTCTTTACCGAGGGATACTCCGCCTCCTCCGGCGAATCGTTGACCCGCGCTTCGCTGTCGGGCGAGGCGATCCGCCTGGGGCGCCTGCTGGTGGAGCTGCTCCCCGAGCCGGAGGCGATGGGCCTCCTCGCGCTCATGCTGCTGCACGAGTCGCGGCGCCCCGCGCGCGCCTCCGCCACGGGCGAGTTGGTGCTGCTGGCCGATCAGGACCGCTCCCTCTGGGACCGCGGGCTGATCGAGGAAGGCGTGGCGCTTGTGGAGCGCGCACTTTCGTCGCGCCGCTTCGGCCCCTACACGCTGCAGGCGGCGATCGCGGCCGTGCACGCCGAAGCGCCGACCCCCGAAGCCACGGACTGGCCCCAGATCGTGGGCCTCTACGACGTGCTCGCCCGCGCCGATCCCTCGCCCGTCGTGAAGCTGAACCGCGCCGTCGCCGTGGCCATGCGCGACGGCCCCGCCGCGGGACTCGCCCTCGTCGACGAGCTGTTGGCCCGCGGCGAGCTGGCCGCGTATCACCTGGCTCATTCCGCGCGCGCCGATCTGTGCCGCCGCCTGGGCCGCTCCGCCGAGGCCCGCGCCGGCTACGAGCGCGCCCTCTCCCTCGCCCTCCAGGAACCCGAGCGCCGCTTCCTCGCACGCCGCCTCGCCGAGCTGTAGGGGCGCGATTCATCGCGCCCGCCCCCGCCGCCACCCCGCCGCCCGCCCCGAACCCCGGAACCGGTAGGGGCAGACCTGCGTGTCTGCCCGCCCTTGCCGCCCCCCCAACCTCCGCCTATGGCACCAACCTCGTAGGGGCCGCCCCACGTGGCTGCCCGTGCCCGCCTCCACCCCACACCCTGCCGGCCGCGCAACCCCACTTTCGGGCCCCCGTCTTGACTTCGCGGCGAGGCGGGTCGATTCTGACGCTACATCCGTTCAACAGGCTGCAACCCCCGCCGCGCCCCCCGCGGCCAGACCGAGGATTCCATGCCCACCATCCACCGGACGGCGCGCTTCGTGGCGCTGGCGGCGGTGCTGGCCGCGTCCGCCGCGCCGGCGCAGACGCGCGTCACCTCCCCGCGCGAGCAGTTCGGCCACGACGTCGGCGCGGACTACGTGCTTCCCAACTACCGGCAGCTCGTGGCGTACTGGCAGAAGCTGGACGCCCAGAGCGACCGCATGCGCATGGTCGAAATGGGGAAGACGGCCGAGGGGCGCACCGAGTACATGGCGTTCGTCTCGTCGCCGGCCAACCTGCGCAACCTGGAGCTGCACCGCAGCACGGTGCGGCGGCTGGCGCTGGCCCGCGGCGTGGACTCCACCGAGGCGCGGCGGCTGGCGCGCACGGGGAAGGCGGTGGTGTGGATCGACGGCGGGCTGCACGCCAGCGAAGTGCTCGGCGCACAGCAGCTCATGGAGACGCTCTACCAGCTCGTCTCCCGCAACGACGCGGAGACGATGCGCATCCTGGACGACGTCATCATCCTCTTCGTCCACGCCAACCCGGACGGCATGGACCTGGTGAGCGACTGGTACATGCGGAACCCCAACCCGCAGCAGCGCTCCACGGGCAACATCCCGCGGCTCTACCAGAAGTACATCGGCCACGACAACAACCGGGACTTCTACGCCTCCACGCAGCCGGAGACGGAGAACATGAACCGGGTGATGTACCTCCAGTGGTTCCCCCAGATCGTCTACAACCACCATCAGACGGGGCCCACGGGAACGGTGATGTTCGCGCCGCCCTTCCGCGATCCGTTCAACTACGTGTACGACCCGCTGGTGGTGACCGAGCTGGACCAGGTGGGCGCGGCCATGCAGACCCGCTTCATCGCGGAGAACAAGCCCGGCGTCACCACGCGCACCGGCTCCAACTACAGCACCTGGTGGAACGGCGGGCTGAGGACCACGGCGTACTTCCACAACATGGTGGGGCTGCTCACCGAGACCATCGGCAACCCGACGCCGATGAACATCCCCTTCGTGGCGAACCGGCAGCTCCCCAGCGGCGACCTGATCTCGCCCGTCGCGCCGCAGCGGTGGCACTTCAGGCAGTCGATCGACTACTCGGTGACCGCAAACTACGCGGTGCTCGACATGGCGTCGCGCTATCGCGAGACGCTGCTGATGAACCAGTGGCGCATGGGCGCCAACGCGATCGAGCGCGGGAACCGCGACACGTGGACGCCGTACCCGCGCCGCATAGCCGAGGTGCGCGACTCCATGCGCGCCGCGCGCCGCGGCGGCAGGACGGACACGGACCCCGTAATGGCCGCCGGCGGCCAGTTCAGCGATACGCCTAACCCGCAGGAGTCGCAGCGCTACCTGGCGATGCTGCGCCGCCCCGAGTGGCGCGACCCGCGCGGCTACGTGCTCCCCAGCAACCAGCCGGACTTCCCCACCGCCACCAAGTTCGTCAATGCGCTGCTGGAGACGGGCGTCGAGGTGCACCGCGCCACCGCGGAGTTCAGCGTGGGCGGCAAGCGGTACCCCGCGGGCTCGTACGTGGTGAAGACGGCGCAGGCCTTCCGCCCGCACGTGCTGGACATGTTCGAGCCGCAGGACCACCCCAACGACTTCCGCTACGAGGGCGGCCCGCCGATCCCGCCGTACGACGTGGCCGGGTGGACGCTGGCGTACCAGATGGGCGTGAAGTTCGACCGGATCATGGAGGGCTTCACGGGGCCTTTCCAGCGCATCGACGCCTTCAACACGCGCCCCGCGCCCGGCCGCGTGGCCACCCCGCGCTACGCCGTGGCGGCGTACCTCGTATCCGCGGCCCAGAACGATGCATTCACGGTGGTGAACCGCCTTCTCGCGGCGGGCGTCGAGGTGCAGCGCCTGTCGGCCCCGCTGGCGGCCAACGGCGAGACGTATCCGGCCGGCACCTGGGTCGTCCCGGCGCGCGTGCAGGGAGTCTACCAGCGCCTCAACGCGCTGGCCGCTGAGCTGGGCGTCGACGTCGAAGCGCTCGCGGAGGCCCCCGCCGGCGCCATGCGCGTGCGCCCGCTGCGCATCGGCCTCTGGGACCGCTTCGGCGGCTCGATGCCCTCCGGCTGGAACCGCTACCTCTTCGACCAGTGGGGCTTCACCTACCGCCAGGTCTTCGCGCAGGAGCTGGACGCGGGGAACCTGAACGCGAAGTACGACGTCCTGATCTTCCACGACGGCGCCATCCCGGAGGAGGACCGCCCCGCCCGCGGCGAGCCGGACCCCGCCACCATCCCGGCCGAGTACCGCGCGCACCTGGGCAACGTCACCATCGCGCGCACGGTTCCGCAGCTCCGCGCCTTCCTGGAGGGCGGCGGGAAGGTTGTGACCATCGGCTCGTCCACCATCCTGGCCCACCACCTCGGCCTCCCGGTGAACGATCACCTCGTCGAGCGCACCTCGACGGGCGACACGGTGCACCTGTCGCGCGAGAAGTTTTTCATCCCCGGCTCCGTCCTCCAGGTGCGCGTGGACCCGTCGCGCCCCGTCGCCTGGGGGCTGGAGGAGCGCGTCGACGTGATGTTCGACGACTCGCCCGTCTTCCGCCTGGGCTCGGACGCCGCCGCCCGCGGCGTGCGCCCCGTCGCCTGGTATGAGGGCAAGGCCCCGCTGCGCAGCGGCTGGGCCTGGGGCCAGGACAAGCTCGACGGCGGCGTCGCCGCGGCCGAAGCCACGGTGGGCAAGGGCACGCTCTACCTCTTCGGCCCCGAGATCACCTTCCGCGCCCAGCCCCACGGCACCTTCAAGCTGCTGTTCAACACGCTGTACGGGATGTGACGATGGAAGGGCTACTGCCCTTGTGAGCAGGACCCGATCTGAAAAAGCCCCGACCTGGCGTCGGGGCTTTTCGTGTTTGTCCGCAACGCCGGGCCCTCAGCGGCGCGCGTCTGAGATCCTGGAGAAGCCCGCCTGCTCGAAGTGACCATCGAATGCGAGCGCGTCCTGGATCCCGAGACGTTCCATCAGGACAAAAGACGCGCAGTCGGTCAGCGAAAAGCGCTTGTCCGGTCGCTGCCTCAAGTACTCGAAGGCGGCTCGAAAGATCTCCTCGTCCACGTGCACCAGGCGCACGGATGGACTCGCCAGCAGCCAATCGCCAATCTCCACCGCTTTCGCGTGGCGTCCGCGGCTGACGAAATAGGTTACCACCTCATCCAGAACGAAGCTCGTCGTCAGCAATTGAGGACGACTACGCGCAAACCGTCGCCAGTGCTCGATGGCGGCGGCGTGATGCTGGTCGTTGTCCGATTCGAGAGCAACGAGATAACCCGTATCGAGGAATACCTCGGCCATACGCTAGGCCGAGCCGTACAGATAGCGGTCGTGTTGTGCGGCTCCGTCCGATACTCCCGTTGACACGGGCGAGTTTCCGAGCCGCATTATCGGGTCTTCGGCGGCTTCGATTGCCTCACGCCTCATGCTCGCGAGGAGGCGAGCCACGAGCTTCGCGCGCTCGCCCTCGGGAAGCTTCAACGCCTCTGCTTCGAGTTCCTGAATGCTCATCGGATCTCCTTCGGAATCGGAACGGCTTTCGGACTCGGCGCGAAGGCGAAGCCTGCTCCTCTTCTGCTGCGAGGAACGGTCCACCCGCTGCGTCTCCAGGAAGAGATACCCCGCAGATGCCGAACTAGATCGGCAACCTAGGAATCCGCCGGGATCGGGCCGACTACTGGATGGAGCGCCGCTTTCTCGACATGCGAGTCATCAACGCGTGAATCGAGGAAGTCGAAAGCTGCATGCCCATCCTTCCAGCCCTCGCCATCATGAGCAACGAATTCCGCAGCCGGTTCGTATCCCACGCGCAGCTCGCGGTGGAGCGCGCGGGGCGCGCGCAGACCGAGGCGGCGACCAACCAGTACCTCGTTCTCCCGTTCTTCCAGCTGCTCGGCTACGACCCGCTCGACCCCGACGAGGTGGTGCCCGAGGCGCACGCGTCGTTCTCGGACAAGTTCAAGAACCGGGTGGACTTCGCCATCTGTCAGGACAAGACGCCCGTGATCGCCGTCGAGTCGAAGAAGGTCGGCGCGCTGGTGGAGGCGAACCGGGGCGAGCTGAAGGGCTACTTCAACGCGGTGCCCTCCGTGAAGCTCGGCATCCTGACGGACGGGCTCACGTTCCAGCTGTTCACGGACACGAGCGCCGAGAACATGATGGACGACGAGCCGTTCGCGGTCGTCGACCTGACCGAAGCCGCGCGCGACCAGGTGGACGCCAACGCGCTCGACGCCCTGATGCGGCTGCGCAAGGGCACCTTCGACCCCGCGAACGTGGGGGCGGATGCGCGCCGGAAGATGCACGTGGCCGCCTACGCCGATGCGCTGCAGCGCGTGCTCGCGAGCCCCGACGAGCGGTTCGTGCGCGTGATGATGGACGTCGCGTCCATCGAAGGCCGCCGCACCTCGCGCATGGTGGAGGAGCACGCGCTGCTCGTGCGCGAGGCGGCGGACACCATGCTCGACCGCAAGATCCTGGAGCGCGTCGGCTTCGCGGATCGCAGCGACCTGGTGCGGATTCCCGCCGAGTCACCGGTGCCGCCCGCGCCCGCGGAAACCGCGCCGGAGCCGGCACCCGCCCTGGAGAGCGGAGTCGTGACCACCGAGACGGAGCGCCAGGTGATCGAGTACGTCCGCGCTCGCCTTCCCTTCCTGATCGAGCGCCAGGAAGATCTTTATCAGAAGCTCTCGCACATTCGCTCGGTTGATCACAAAACGGTGTTCTGCGTGTTCTACCGCCAGGAGCGCAAGGGGAAGCTGTTCAACTTCACCGAAGGCAATCGCGGCGCGCGCTACCGCTTCGAGTTCGTCACCCCCGAAGGCGCGGGGTGGGTCAACACGGACACACTCTCCGACATCGACGCACCGCTCCTCGCGGCGTTCACGGCGAGGGTGCAGGAGCTCGGGTGAACCTGACGGTGGACTGCTGCCGAAGACGCGTGGAGATGCGATGCGCCGGCGCGCGCGCTCCGATGCGCCCAGCAGTCAAGCCCCGCTGCGCACAGGTGGCGTGGTTGTGTTGCTGACCAACAACAGGAGTAAAACGGCACCAAATATGCGGCGATTTTCCACCACTGGTTCAGGCGAGTGCTCTCACACCTTAATGAGGAGGATTGGGATGGTCGTGAAACGAATTCTGGGAGTCGCGTCAGTGCTGGCACTGCTTGCCACTGCACCGGCGGCGAGCGCGGAAGAAAAGTGCGGCCGGTGCTATGATAACGAAGACGGAAGCGCGCACGTCTTCGGCAATGCCGGATGGTGGATCTCGTACATGTACGCGGACTGCAACTCTTTCAACTCGTGTCACCCCGACGTGCAGTATGGGTCGTGCCAGAGCTTCCACTACGGGTGTGGGCTGTTGTCGGCGGTGCTCACCGAGCGGATGAACACCAGCATCGTGCGGGGCGACGTCGTCAGGGTGGGCGCGCTCATCGCGGCGAACCCGGGCCGGGTGCGATTCAGCCCGTCGTCCGGGCAGGTCGCGGTTCTCGACTGCGACCGGAAGGTGCTGATGACGTGGGATTTCAACGCCCATTCGAGCCGCGCACTCGCGTTCCGCGGCAATCCATCCACGAAGCTCCACAATGATCGGAGGGTAGGATGACCGCTTCATGGAAGACGATGCGCGCCCTGGCCGTGGCGCTGGTCGCGACTGCGGCGGCGTGCGACTCGCGCCAGCAGGAGATCTCGGCCTCCGGTTCGGGCCTGCCCGCGGCGTCACCCTCTGAGAACGTGGTGACCATTCGGGCCTTCGGCAAAGGGAAGTACGGAGTGGACGCCGCCCGGAACCTGAGCGTGGCGGAGCTCGACACCATCTTCGCGAGGCGCTATGCGCAAAGGCCAGGAACGCGCGTGGTGCGGGTGCTCAGCTCCCCCGACGTGACCGGATACGACATCGTGATGGCGGTCAACGCGGCGCGTGCCGCCGGGGCCCGGCGCGTCGACGGCGTCGCGGAATACTCCGAAGACGGGTCTACCGGCAACCGAAAGGTATGGAGCGAGCCGATCGAGCCGCTTCCCGCCTCGGCGGCCAAGGACACGGCTCGGCACTGAGATCGCGCGTCGGAAGAGGTGCAACGAGACGCAGTAGCGGAACCGGGCTCGTGACTACCGAGACAGAGCGTCAGTTGTTCGGGTGTGACATGGACGCGGCCCCTGTTCGCGGCGTTCACGACGAGAGTGCAGGAGCTCGGATACCTTCCTTCAGCAGCGAGTGGGCGCTCCGTCTCGCCAAGTGACATGACCCCGCCACGGATGCACGCCGGTGGCGGGGTTCTGTCGTTGGTTCGGTTCGGCGCTTCGCACGAGCGTTTCCCCGGACGAGGAATGGTCCAACCTGGCACCTCCTCCGAAGTCACATGCTGCCACGACTTCGGATAGGATCGTAGTGAGATGCCCCCCAGAGACCGAGGGGATCAGGGCCGGCTCCCCACGAGCTCGAACACCTCGCGGCGCCGCGCCAGGTCGCCATCGGGGACGGCGATGGCGAACCATGGGGCGTCGGCGATGATCCGCCGCGCCTTCCACTCGACGATGGCGGGCCCGCGACCGCGCTGTTGCACCGTACGCAACGGCCGCTCGATGCGCAGGTTCTCGACGCGCAGGGCGACTGTGCGGACGGCGGGGTCGCGGGTGGTCAGGCGGATGGCGATGTCGCCGTTGCGGGCGGTGGTGGCGGTGACCTGAAAGTCGGCGGAGGCGGCGGGCGCGGGGGTGGCCAGCAGGTCCTCCATCATCCAGAGCCAGCGGCTGACGGGATGGACCCAGACCTCCTTGTACACGTACATGTTCTGCGCCGGCCAGTAGGGCAGATCTGTGACGCCGCGGCTCTGCATCCCGACCGGGAGCGAGCCGACGAAGTCGCCCGACGACACGCTGTACTGCTGCGCCCAGTCGTACCCCTCGCCGTACATCGTGCTCTGGACGAAGGGGTTGCGCCCGACGACCCACTGAAGCTGCCGCTGGGCCAGGTCCATCCCCGCGCTGTCGCCGCGGAGCCGTGACGCGGCGGAGAGCGCCTTCGCCTGTGAGAGGAGGATGCCGTAGTTGCCGCGGCGCGCGAACCAGACCGGGAACGCGCGCAGGAACCAGCCGTCGCCCATCGGCATCCCCGCGCTCACCTGCGCACGGTACGCCTCGCGACTGCCCCCGTGCAGCGCGCCCGAGTCCGGCACCTCCTTCGCCTCGTCGCCCAGGCGGTAGACGTAGGCGGGGAGAACACCGTACGGCGCGGTCGTGGACGCGGTGCGCTTCTGATACTCAGCGTGCAGGGCGACCGTGGAGTACCACTTCATCCAGTCCGGGTGGTCCGGCAGCGCCTCCGTGAGCTGCGCCAGCGCAACGACCGGCGCCTGGTCGTTGCCGCGATGGAACTGGTGGAAGAGCGTGTCGCGGTCCGGGCCCGTATAAAAGAACCCGGCGAGCGGAAAGGCGCCGCCGACCGGGCGCTTCTGCTGCGAATCGACGATGACGCGCGCGAGCTCCACCGCCTTGTCGGCGTACTTGCGGTCCCCCGTTGCGCGGAAGAGCTCGAGCGACGCGGTGACGCCGATCCCCGCGAGCTCCATGCGGGTCGCGGCGAAGGCGGGCGTGTGCCAGGTCGACGGCCCTTCCACGCCGACGATGGCGTGGCTCCAGTCGTCCTCGGCGATGCGCAGGCTGCGCGCGGCCAGCTCGGGGTCGCTGTCCTTGAGCACGCGATACGCGATCGCGCCCGCCGCCGCGGAGATGTAGTTGGCGTTCGGGTTGTTCTTTGCGACGACGGTGCGGTCGTCCTCGTCGCCCACCACGTTGTTGGTCCACAGGTTGTGGCTCCCGAAGGCCACGCGATAGCCGCCGGGGAAGCGCACGCGCAGCACCCAGTCCAGCCCCCACTTCGCTTCCTCCAGCACCCGCGCCACGAGCGCCGGGTCCCCGCCGCGCGCGCGGAGCCGCTCGGCCAGGGCGAAGAGCGCGTACGTCCCCTCGCCGGTGTTGATCACCCCCTGCGACAGGTCGCCCGCATCGTGCCACCCGCCGCTCGTCACGATGCGCTGGCCGCCATGCGTCGCGAACCAGTCCAGGTGGTCGACGCCGTGCGAGCCGGGCACGTCGAAGCCACAGCGGTTTCCGTAGAAGAAGTTGAGCGCCTTCCACACCGTCCCCTCCCACACGTCCGCGCCGATGCGAAACGGCCGCGTCGTCTGGCCGCCGGCGCGGAGGACGTAGCGCCCGGGCGCATTCACCTCCGAGAAGTCCATCTGCTGGAACGAGCCGAGACGGCTGCTCACCCGCTGCACCGGCCCTCGCAGCACCACCTCGCCGAGGGCGCGGCCATCCACGCGCACCAGCTCGAAAGCCGAGGCCGCCAGATCGCTCGCGACCGCCGTCTTCGAGAAGCCCGCCGCGTAGCCGGTGTGGCTGAACGAGATCCGCCCTGGCGCGACGCTCCACCCCGTGTGGTGGTCCGGAGCGACGCGCTGGAGCTCGATGCGTCCAATCTCGAACGCGACGCGGTCGCCGGGCGCCGCGAGCATCTTGTTGGCCCAGTAGCCGATCTCGACGGCCGTCACGCGATCGCGCGGCAGCGGCTCGATCTCCCACACGACCTGCTGCCACCCGTTGGGCGCGAGCGTGACGTAGTGGATGCCCTCGCGGCCGTACCGGTCGGGCACCTTTTCCGCGCCGTCGTTGTGCAGCACGATCTGCATCGGGATGGTCGGAAAGCCGCTCGTCTCCGTGCGAAACCAGATGGAGAGCCGGTTGTAGCCGCGCCAGTCCTCGCCCTCGAACGCGCGCCGCAGGTTGACGCTCGGCAGGCGGTTGCGCGTCGGCGCCGGCGCGTCGCGGAACATCTGCATCTCCACGCGCATCACGCGATCGCCAGCGAGACTCGGCTGGGTGGGGAAGCTCAGCGTTCCCGTCCCCGTGAAGCGCCAGGTGGCCGGCCCCGTCAGCTCGTCCAGCGTGCGCCTCGCCAGCACCTCCTTCCGCAGCCACCCGAACTCCGCCGAGTTCTCGAACTCGATCGGCATCAGCGCACGTGACGGCTGGCCAGCCAGGTCGGATGACGCGGCGGCGCAGGCGAAGAGCACAAACACGGCGTACCTGGCAAGCATCTTGGCGAGGTTCTATGTGGGAGGTAAGCTACGGCGTACGCGCCGCGTTAGCTGGGCTCGCGGCCTGTGAAAGCCCTGAGAGGTGTCCGACAACGCTACAAAGGCGGTACCCACTTCGACGGGCGAGCTCAATAATTCTGCTGGAGATCAATATGGGGTTTCGTTTCCGGAAGAGCATCAAGATTCTACCAGGCGTGCGTGTGAACGTCGGGCGCTCCGGCGTCAGCACGACCATCGGCGGGCGGGGGGCCAGCATCAACAGCGGCAGACGCGGCACATACCTGAACACCGGCGTTCCCGGCTCGGGGCTCAGCTACCGCGCCCGGATGGACGGCGGCTCGGGATCTATGGACTCCAGCGGGCGTGCCGGCAATGGCTGCGTGGGGTGTCTCGGCGGCTTCTTCGTGCTGGTGATCCTGGGCACGTGCATCGGAAGCGGTCCGCCCTCCTCACCGCCCAGTCCGCTACCGCTCACGGGTTACGAAACGAGCGCGCCCCCTGCGCCAGCCACGGACGAGCTTTACATCCACGAACCGCTCAACGTGCGCAGCGAGCCGAACAAGCATGGCGCGGCGCTTCGCACCCTCCCCCGCGGCACCGCCGTTCGCCTCGGGCCCAAGGATGAGAACGGGTGGGCTCCGCTGTACGACTACGCGGGGAATCCCGACGGATACGTGTACCGCGCCAGTGATGCGGTGCGCTCGTACCCGGCGCCCGAACGCACCCGAAGCACGCCGAAGGCACGTTCGCTCTCGTCCGGAGGCACACGCCGCTCTTCCGCCGAGTCGCGCGGATACTACACCGGCCCCCGCGGCGGATGCTACACCTACAGCGCCAGCGGGCGGAAGCGCTACGTCGACCATTCCTACTGCAACTAGAGGCACGATGGGTTGGAGAGGCACGATCAGGGCGATGGGTGCGGCATCTCGCCGCGCCGAGCGAGCCGCGGTGAGGCGCCAGCGCGAGCTCGAGCGCCAGCATAAGCAGTACGAACGCATGGCGGCGCTGGAACAGGCGGAGTACGAGGCGCAGGAGCACGCCAACTACGTCGACGTGCTTCGCTCGATGCAGCGCGATTGCGGGCCGGTCTGGGACTGGCGCAGGATCGCGGACGCGCCCCCGCCGCCCGAACCCCTCCCGGCTCGCATGCGTGCGGCCGAGGCGGAAGCGGCGCTGGAAGCGTTCCGGCCAGGGCTATTGGACCGGCTCCTGGGCAGAATCGACCGCAAGCAGGAGGAGCTCCGCGCCGCGATTGTTCGTGCGGCCGAGCAGGACACAGAGGACCACCGGGCGGCGCTCAAAGAGTACGAGAAACAGCGCGCCGAGTGGGCCGAGTCGCAGCAGCTCGCGCACGCGATTCTCGCCGGAGAGGCCGAAGCATGGCTCGCCGCGTTGGAGCAGTCGGGCGTGTTCGAGGAGATCGATGCGCTGGGAAGCAGAATCGTCTTCGGCTTCCACGAGAGCGGCCCTCCGGAGGCCGAGATTCACGTCAACACGGATGAAGTGATTCCCCGTGAAGAGCGAACCCTTCTACAGAGCGGGCGTTTGTCGGTGAAGAAGATGCCCGGGGGCAGGTTCAACGAGCTGTATCAGGACTACGTATGCGGGTGCGTGCTCCGGATTGCGCGAGAGGTGTTCGCGCTGCTCCCGCTCGACGGCGTCATCGTCACCGCGGTCGCGGACGTACTCGACACCACCTGCGGCCACGTACGCGAGCAGCCGATCCTGTCTGTCGCGTTTCCGCGCGAGGCGCTGGAGCGGCTGAACTTCGACGCGGTCGATCCATCGGATTCGATGAAGGGATTCGTGCACCGGATGAGCTTCAAGAAGACCACGGGGTTCGCGCCGGTGAGCCGGATCGATCCCGCGAGCGCCCAGGCACTCGCCACCCCACTCTTACGTGTGTAACGCGTCGGCAGTGGTGAAATCGAGAAGGACGTTCTCTGTAGCCTTTCCCGTTCCTCTGCGTCTCTGTGTGAAACCGCGTCCCCGGCGTTCGCGCGAGATCATGCATGTGCCCACGACAAAGCCCCGGCGCTGAACCAGCGCCGGGGCTTCGGTCATGGCAGCGTCAGGACGGTCAGGCTGTCCCGATGCCGCCCGTCCCGCCCGTCCCGCCCGTGCCGGCAGTCCCGCCAGTGCCACCCGCGCGCCCGGTGCCGCGCTCGTAGCCGTAGCGGCAGAAGTCGCGCATGGACTCGTACGTCCCCGCGCGGCTCCCCGTGAAGCCGCGGCGGATCTCCGGCTCCACCTCGTCGAAGCTCCGGCCGGTGTATGCGGGGTTGCGCGCGGCGGTGTAGCCCACGACGTAGTAGGTGCGCGCCTGCGGGTACGCCACCGTCGTCCGCGCCGGGTGCGACTCGTAGTGGCGGCGGTAGTGGGTCTCCTCTTCCTTGCCCTCGGAGACCGCCTCCAGCGCCTTCTTGCCGGCCCAGTACGCGCCGCCCGCCAGCGCCAGCCCGCCCAGCACGCGCTTCCACTCGAAGCCGCTGCGCACGTACTCGCGCACCTCGGCGAAGCGGCTGGTCTCGTGGGTCTTCTCGAGCTCAACCTCGACTTCCTGGTACTCGCGGTTCTGGTATGTGGGCTGCGCGGCCGCCTCGTGGCCCATCTGGTAGCCGGTGCGCGCCTGCTCGTACGTGTGCGTCTCCGGGCGGTCGGTGCGCGCCTCGAAGTCGCCGCGATAGACGTGCGTCTCGTGCGCGCCGAAATCGTCGTCGAAGCCGCCCGCCGTGCCCGGCTGCGACCCGTACCCGCTTCCCGTGCTCCCGGTGCCGGTCACGGCGCCCTCACTCCCGAGCCCGCTGCCCGTGCTTCCGCCGAGCCCGCCGCCCACGCCACCGGTGCTCCCGCCGAGCCCGCCGCCCGTGCTTCCGAGCCCGCCCGTGCTCCCGCTGCCCGCGTTGTCGTTCTGTGCCATTGTTGCGCTCTCCTGTCGCCGGTGAACCGATGCTGCGTGGGCGGCACCCCCGATGCACACTTCGGACCGCTGTGGCGGAGCCCGCGATCTGCGGAACTGGTGGCGAGCGAATGGTTTGCGGGGTTTTTGCGGATCGCGGAGACAATCATCGTAGCAGCGGACGGCGGGTCCGCGGCGGCGGAGCAAGGATCATCGAATGGCAGGGCACGGGCAGCCACGTGGGGCTGCCCCTGCCGTGGGTCGGTGGTGCGGAGGCGCATGGATTGGGGCGGGGGCGAGGGCGGGCAGACACGCAGGTCTGCCCCTACCGGCGTCGGTGCGCTGCGGCGGGTGCGGGGCGGCGGCAGGCACGGGCGGGGTCTCGACCGCGAGTCCGCGCAGGCGGACTTTGTGCCGTTGTTGCCGCGAGTTCACTCGCCAGGGCCCAACCAGGGCCAAACCAGGGCCATACCCTAATCACCCCCACCACTGGCGCCGGACGCCGCTTCGCCGCAGTTTACGCGGCTTCCCGCGCGAATTCGCTTTCCTGATGTTTCTGCCTGTGCCACCGTCCTCCCCACTCCTGGAACTCGACGCCGTGGTGATCGGCAGCGGCTTCGGCGGCGCGATGGCGGCGTGGGAGCTGGTGGCGGCCGGGTTGAGGGTGGCGATGGTGGAGCGCGGCGGATGGGTGGAGCGCGGGCCGCAGAACTGGGCGGGCGAGGGCGCCTTCGTCCGCACCCCCGCCTACGCGCCGGACAGCGCCTTCCGCGTTCTCCAAGGGCGCCGCTGGGCCGAGCAGAACCTGTGCACCTGCGTCGGCGGACCCTCGGTGTACTACGGCGGCTCGTCGTTCCGCTTCCGCCAGGGAGACTTCGAGCCCGCGCCGGAGATCGTGGGCGACTCGGGGGCCGCGTGGCCCTTTGCGTACGACGCGCTGGAGCCGTTCTACACGCAGGCCGAGCGCCTGCTGGGCGTGGCCGGCGCCGCGGGCACGGACCCCACCGAGCCCCCTCGCAGCGCACCGTATCCGTTTCCGCCTTCTCCGCTCGCGGCCCCGTCGCGGCGCATCGAGGCGGCGGCGCGGTCGCTGGGGCTGCACCCGTTCCCCATCCCGCTCGCCATCAACTACGCGGCGGAGACGGGGTGCCGGCGCTGCACCACCTGCGATGCCTTCGCCTGCGCCATCGGGGCCAAGAACGACATCGCCACGCGCATGGTGCCCGAGCTGGTGATGCGCGGGATGCAGCTCTTCACCGACACCCTGGCCGTGCGCCTGGTGGCCGAAGGGGGCCGCGTCGCCGCCGTCGAGTGTCGCAATCGCGCCACGGGGGAGCCGCTGGTGCTGCGCGCGGATAGCTTCGTGGTCGCCGCGGGGGCGCTCGCCACGCCGCACCTCCTGCTGGCGTCGGGGCTGGAGCGGATGAACCCGGCCGGGCACGCGGTGGGACGCTACCTGATGCGCCACTGCAACGCGATGACGTACGGCGTCTTTCCGCGCAACCCGAATCCCGGCAACGAGCACCACAAGCAGCTCGCCATCCACGACTTCTATTTTGGGGTGGATGAAAAGGACGCGCCTCCAGGCAAGCTCGGCAACATGCAGCAGGTGATGGGACCGCCCGCCGCCATGCTCGAAGTCGGTCTGCCGAAGCTGATCGCGCGGATGGCGACGCCGCTGGTGGAGCACATGACGGGGCTCCTCTCCATCGCCGAGGACCAGCCGCGGGCGGAGAACGGCGTCCGCATCGACCCGGGCGCAATCGACCGCTTCGGACTCCCGCGCATGAGCGTCACCTCGCTCTACTCGCCGCGCGACCTCGCCGCCCGCGCCGCCCTGGTGAGACGCGCCAAGAAGATCCTGCGCCGCGCCGGTGCGTGGGGGACCGCGACGTGGAAGGTGAGCACCTTTTCGCACGCCGTGGGCACCGTGCGCATGGGCGACGACGAGCGCACCGCCCCGCTCGACCGCGACTGCCGCTTCCGCGGCCTGGAGAACCTGTACGTGACGGATGGAAGCTGCTTCCCCACCTCCGCCGGGGTGAACCCGAGCCTCACCATCGCCGCAAACGCGCTGCGGGTGGGGCGCACGATGGCCGCGCACGCGAGCCCCGCGCACGCCGAGGCCGCCGGATGACGGGGATCGCCTTCCTGGGATGCGGCTTCGCCACCCGCATCCACACCAAGCGGCTCAAGGGGATGGAGGGGGTGACCCTCTTCTACGCCTCGCGCAAGCTGGCCAAGGCGGAGGAGTACGCGCGCAAGGCGGGCGGCGCGGGCGCGTTCGGCTCGTACGAGGCCGCCATCGCCGACCCGCGCGTGGAGGTCGTCGTCGTCGCCACGCCGCCCACGTCGCACCTGGAGCTGACGCTGGCCGCCCTCGCCGCGGGGAAGCACGTCGTGGTCGAGAAGCCGCCCTTTCTGCACGCCTCCGACTTCGACACCGTGCGGACGGCGCGTGACGCGGCGGGCCGGCGGGTGATGGTGGCGGAGAACTACTTCTACAAGCCGATGGCCGAGGCGCTGCGCGGCGTCATCGAGCGCGGCGACGTGGGCGAGCCGCGGCTGCTGACCATCAACGCGCTCAAGGAGCAGACGGTCGCCAACTGGCGCGGCGACATGTCGCTTGCGGGCGGCGGCGCGCTCTTCGAGGGCGGGATCCACTGGATCAACTTCATGGCCAACCTGGGGCTCCCCGTGCGCCGCGCCACCGGCTACCGCCCCGGCGGCAACACCGGCGAGCCCGACCTCACCACCCTCGCCGTCTTCGAGTACGAGGGCGGCGCGGTGGGGACGCTCGCCTACTCCTGGGAGATCGGCTCGCCGCTCAAGGGGCTGCGCCTTTCCGCGCTGTACGGCACGGAGGGCACGGCCACCTTCGAGACCAACGGCGTCTTTCTGGCCGTGCGCGGACGCCGCCGCCGCGTAGCCGTCCCCGGGCTCGCCGACATCCCGGGCTACGCCGCGATGTGGCGTGACTTCATCCCCGCCCTGCGCGAGAACCGCGAGCCGCGCTTCACCTTCGACGCCGCGCGGCGCGACATGGAGCTGCTCGAGTCCGTGTACGCCTCCATGGACCGCTGACCCACTTTTCCAATCCAATGAACACACTGGTACCTGCCATTCTCATCGGGCTCCTCGCGGGCGCGCACACCTCGTCCTGGGGGATGTACAAGGATGCCCCGCACGAGGGCTTCACCTTTCCCAAGTACTCGCGCAGCATCATCGTGGCGACGGTCGCGGCGGTCATCCTGGCGCTCATCGTCGAGCTGAACCTCATCCTGCCCAGCCACCTCTCCGTCTTCTTCGGCCTGGTGTACGCGGCCGAACGGCTCACGCTGGAGCTGTGGAAGAGCTTCCTGCGCGAGGAAGACCAGTCCAAGTACTTCATCCCCATGCAGTTCGGCGTCATGGGGAAGCCCATCCAGAGCCGCGCGGTTCGCTGGTCCGTCTTCGCCGCCATCCTGGTGCTCCTGGCGGTGCTGCTGTACCTCGCCAACTGGCTGATGAAGACGTACCCGGACGCCAACCCATGGCTGGTGCTCATTACCGTGGGCTCCATCGGCGGATGGCTGACGGCGTTCGGCGGGGCGTGGAAGGATGCGCCGGTGGAAGGCTTCGAGACCTTCAAGTTCTTTCGCAGCCCCATGGTGGCGCTCACCTGGGCCATCATCATGTCGTTCTTCACCACGAACTGGATCTACATCGCGGTGGCGGGCGCCGGGTATTCGGTGGCCACCATCGAGACGTACAAGACCTTCTTCTTCCCCAACAAGCCGCGCGGCAAGTTCGCCGGCAAGCCGATCCTCTTCCCCAAGATCCTGGAGCAGAGGCGCATCGTGGCGGTGCTTTACGCCTGCATCTGGGTGGTGATCATCGCGCTGCTGGTGCTCGGCTTCACGGGGCTGCGCGAAGGGCTTCTTCCGTAGCGAGCGCGGGGCCGCCGCACGCCCCGCGCGAAGACACTTGGTGGGCGCTGGCGCGTGTGCTACATTCGCCAGCGCACCCCCCTCTCCCCCGCTCCTTCAAGACATGCCGCTGGAGCTGTTTCCCCCGCCGGCCGGCCCGCCCCGTCTGCTGATCGTGGACGACGAGCCCGGCATCCGCCGCGTCCTCGCCGACATTTTCGCGGGCGGCGACTTCGTCATCTCCACCGCCGAGAACGGCCGCGTGGCGCTGGAGCACTTCATCGCGGAAGGCGCGGACATCGTCCTGGCCGACCTGATGATGCCGGAGATGGACGGCCTGGAGCTCCTCCGCCGCGTCAAGGCGCTGGACGACACCGCCGCCTTCCTCCTCCTCACCGGCGCGGGGACGATGGAGCAGGCCGTCGAAGCGCTGCGCCTGCAGGCGGACGACTACCTGCTGAAGCCGTTCAACGTGGACGAGGTGGTCCTCTCCGCCCGCCGCGCGCTGGAGCACCGGCGCCTGCTGCTGGAGAACCGCGCCTACCAGCGCGGCCTGGAGGCACGCGTCGCCGAGCAGGCGCAGCAGCTGGAGAACCTCTTCCTGGACGGCCTCCTCACCATCGCCAACGCGGTGGAGGCGCGCGATGCGTACACGGGCGGCCACCTGGAGCGCGTCACCGTCTACGCCGTGGCCGCCGGCTCCGCGCTGGGGCTGGGCGAGGACGAGCTGCGCGACCTGGTGGTCTGCGGGCTCCTGCACGACATCGGCAAGATCGGCGTGCCGGACCACATCCTGCGCAAGCCGGGCGTGCTGACGGAGGAGGAGACGTCGGTGATGCGGCGCCATCCGCTGATCGGGGCCGCCATCGTGGAGCGCAGCGCCTTCCTCCGCTCCGCAGCGCCGGGCGTGCTGCACCACCACGAGCGCTGGGACGGGCGCGGATACCCGTTCGGGCTGGCGGGCTCGGAGATCTCGTTGGCGGGGCGCGTGCTGGCCGTGGTCGACTCCTTCGACGCGATGGTCACCACCCGCCCGTACCGCGGCGCGCGGGCTACGGAGGAGGCGCGCGACGAGCTGGAGCGCTGCTCCGGCAGCCAGTTCGACCCCGACGTGGTGGCCGCATTCCGCTCCGCGCTGGACGCCGGGCTCCCCGCGCCGGCGGAGACGCGATACGTCCGCGTGCTGCTGGAAAGGGTGGGCGCACACGTAAAGCTTGCGCGATCCGGGGCGGCGAGCCTATAGTTTGCACATAGGTTTCACACGACAATAGCTCACCCGCCGCGAGGCGGGGTCGCAGAGCCGGGTGTCTCCCCCTCCGGGAGATAGGCCAGCCGCCGAACGTGAACACCGCGAAATCATGCCCAACCCCACCCGGGGAGCGGCATCCACCCCCGTCCCCGCGGGGACGGATGCGTTCTCCATACCCGCGGGCGCTCCATCGGAGCGCGTCCTGGCGGTCCTCCACCGAATCTCGGAGTGCGTCGCACGCCCTGCTGAGCTCGCCCGGCTCCTCCGCACCTTCGCGGACGAAATCGGCGTGCTCCTCCACGCATCCGCCACCACGGTGACCGCCGAGCCCGGTGGACTGCTGGCATTCCGCGTCGGCTCGGGCTTCCTCGCCTCCTTCGAAGGCGAGCTCCTCCCCAGCGAAGAAAGCTTCTGCGGCACGGCGCTGCGCTCCGGGATGATGCTGGAGTCGGCGGACCTGTCGCAGGAGCCGCACGCCTACCCGGGCGAGCAGGAGCTGGGCGCCGGTCCCGCCCTGGCGGCGGCGCTCCCCGCCCCCTCGGGCGCCGTGGGCGTGCTGCTCGTGCTCCGCCCGGCCGGCGCGCGTCCCTTCAGCGAAGACGACCGCGCCACGCTCGCCCTGGTGACGGAGTTCGCGGGCTCCGCGCTGGCCGGCGCGCTCGCCTTCGCGGAGGCGCGCGCCCGCCGTGTTCCCGTGGACGCCTGGCGCCGCGACCGCGAGACCGCCGCCTGGCGCCGCACCTACGACGCCGTCGCTGCGGGCAGCGGGCTCGCCCTCCTCCGCGTCGAGCTGGCGACCGGCCGCATCCACTGGGGCGCCGGCGTCGAGACGCTGGCAGGCCTCCCCGGCGAGGAGTGGGGCGCGACCGTGGAAAGCTGGGCGCAGCAGGTAGCCGCCGGCGACCGCGACCGCGTTGTGCGCGCCCTGGCCTCCCCCGGCGGCGTCTCGCGGCTCCAGATCTCGGCGACGGTAGCGGGTGGCCGCATCAAGCGCCTGCGCCTGGACACCTTTCCCGACGCCGCCGAGCCCGGTGTGCTCGCTGCCCTGCTGGCCGAGACGGAGGAGGTGCAGCGCGAGCCGTCCACCGTCCCCGTGGCGGCGCTGATCCGCGCGGTGCGGCACGAGCTCAACAACCCGCTCGCCGTCGTCGCCGGAACCGTGCACCTGATGGAAGCCTCCGGCGCCGCCGACGGCCAGCCCGAGCTCGCCCGCTCCGTCCAGCAGATCCGCGACGCCAGCGACCGCCTGCGCGACCTGAGCGCCCGCATCGGCCTTCTGGAGCGCAAGCCCGAGGCGGCGTTCGTCACCGACTCCGGGGGCCTCGGAGTCGCGGGCAACGGCGACCGCCCGCCAGCGCACAACGAACGGTAGCTCCCCACGCCGCCGCCGTGCGATCTGCAACGATCGTCGCGAAGTCAAATACCCGTGCCCCCGCCAAGATCCCGGACCGCGAGTCCGCGCAGGCGGACTTTGTGCTTTTGTTGCCGCGAGTTCACTCGCCCCGAAGCAAGCCTCCACACCCGCCATGAATCCACTCCGCCCGCTGATACCGTAGCACAGAAATGTACGGTCCGGACGTTGCAGGTATGTAACAGGAGATGGAAGTGCACGCCGGGAAGTGGAGAGCCGCCGATTCGCGAGAGATGACCGAGCCGAAGAAGCCACCGGAGCGCGGGCCCGCCGTGCGGCCGGAGCGTGAAGAGGGGATCGCGGTTCGCGAGCGCCCCGCCACGCGCACCCCGCGCCTCTTCCGGGTCCTCCTCCACAACGACGACTACACTTCCATGGAGTTCGTGGTGGAGGTACTCGTACGCTTCTTCGAGAAGACGACGACCGAGGCGACGCAGATCATGCTGCAGGTGCACCACGCGGGGCACGGAGTGGCGGGAAGCTACACGCGCGACGAGGCGGAGACGCGGGTGGAGCGGGTCGCCGCCGAAGCGAAGGCGCAGGGCTACCCCCTGCTGCTGAGCGTGGAGCCGGAGTAGCCGATGTCCACCCCCGCGCTGCGCCCCGAGCTGGAGGTAAGCCTCCACCTGGCCGTGCTGGAAGCGGCCCGCCGGGGGCACGCCTACGCCGGGCTGGAGCACCTCCTCTTCGCGCTCCTCCACGACGACGCCACCGCCTCCGCCGTCGAAGCCGCCGGCGCCCGCCCGGACCGCCTCCGCCGCAGGCTGGAGCGCTTCCTGGACGAGGAGGTCCGCAGCGGCACCGGCGTGCCGGTCGACAACAGCACGCCCACGCTCGGATTCCACCGTGCGGTGCAGCAGGCGGCGCTCCAGGCGCTGCGCTCGGGCCGTGAAGAAGTGACCGGCGCCCACGTCCTGGTCGCGATGTGGGACGAGGAAGACTCCTTCGCCGCTCACTTTCTCCAGGAAGCTGGCGCGGACCGCATGGAGCTGATGCGCCGCGCCTCCGCCTCCCCGGAAGCCGTCCCCGCGGGGCCTGCCCACGAGGAAAACGAGGATGCCCGCGACGAGGGCGACGCGCTGGCCCGCTTCGCCGTCAACCTAAACCGGCAGGCGGCGGAGGGGAGAGTCGATCCGCTGATCGGCCGCGAGCGCGAGCTGGGGCGGGCCATCCACGTGCTGGCCCGCCGCCGCAAGAACAACCCGCTCTTCGTCGGCGACCCGGGCGTCGGGAAGACGGCGCTCGCCGAGGGACTGGCGCTCCGCATCCACAGCGGCGAAGTCCCCGCCCCACTGCGAGGCGCCGAGATCTTTGCGCTGGACATGGGGGCGCTCCTGGCCGGCACCCGCTACCGCGGCGACTTCGAGGAGCGGCTCAAGGCGGTGCTCAAGGAGCTGGAAGCCCGCCCCGGCGCTATCCTCTTCGTGGACGAGATCCACACCCTGGTAGGCGCGGGTAGCACCAGCGGCGGGAGCATGGACGCATCCAACCTCCTCAAGCCCGCCCTCGCGGCCGGGCTGCGCTGCATCGGCTCCACCACGCACGAGGAGCTGAGGACACACTTCGAGCGCGACCGGGCGCTCGCCCGCCGCTTCCAGAAGATCGACGTCCCGGAGCCTGGCACGGAGGACACGGTCCGCATCCTGGAAGGGCTGCGGGGGCGCTACGAGGAGTTCCACAACGTGCGCTACGCCGACGCCGCCCTGCGCGCCGCCGCCGAGCTGAGCGCCCGCTACCTGCACGACCGCCGCCTGCCGGACAAGGCCATCGACCTGATGGACGAGGCGGGCGCCGAAGCCAGGCTCGCCGCCCCCGAGGGCAGCACCGAGCCGGCGGACGTGGATGCCGAAACGGTGGAGCGCATCCTGGCGACCATGGCGCAGATCCCGCCCCGCACCGTCGCCGGCAGCGACCGCGAGCGGCTGCGTACGCTGGAGTCGGAGCTCAAGGCTCGCGTCTTCGGGCAGGACAGCGCGATCGGGCAGCTCGCCGCCGCCATCAAGCTGTCGCGCGCCGGGCTCCGCGACCCGCGCAAGCCGATCGGCTCCTTCCTCTTCACCGGCCCCACCGGCGTCGGAAAGACGGAAGTGGCACGCTCCCTCGCCGAGGTGATGGGGATCGAGCTGATCCGCTTCGACATGAGCGAGTACATGGAGCGCCACACCGTATCGCGGCTGATCGGCGCGCCGCCGGGGTACGTGGGGTTCGACCAGGCGGGGCTGCTCACCGAGGCGGTGCGGCGCACCCCGCACGCGGTGGTGCTGCTGGACGAGGTGGAGAAGGCGCACCCGGACGTCTTCAACCTCCTGCTGCAGGTGATGGACTACGGCCGCCTGACCGACAACAACGGGAAGCAGGCCGACTTCAGGAACGTGGTGCTGGTGATGACGAGCAACGTGGGGGCGGAAGAACTCTCGCGCCGCCGCCCCGGCTTCTCCGGCGCCGATGCGGCCCCGAACGACGACGCGCGGGCGTTCGAGCGGACCTTCTCGCCCGAGTTCCGCAACCGGCTGGACGCCCGCATCGCCTTCGCGCCGCTGGGGCTGGAGGTAATGGAGCGGATCGTGGAGCGGATGGTGGCGGAAGTGGGCGCGCGGCTCGCCGCGCGGGGGGTGGAGCTGGAGCTGACCCCGGCGGCGCGGGCGTGGCTGGCCGAGCACGGGCTGGACCCGGCCAACGGCGCCCGCCCGCTGGCCCGCCTGATCGAGGAGCGGATCCTCCGTCCGCTGGGGGACGAGCTCCTCTTCGGGATGCTGGAGCTCGGCGGCGTCGCACGGGTGGACGCGCGGGACGGCCAGATCGTCCTGTCCCCTGATGGACGCCCAGGAACCGCCGCGGCGTTCGCGGCGGAGGGGGAAGGAAACGGTGTAGACCCTGGCGGGTACTGATAACCGTCAGGCCGCACCAGAGATGTGCAATCGTGGTGCGCCCGGACTCGCACTGTACACCACGCGTCGGATTCTGAACCGGGTCGTCGGGAATATCGACGCTTCGAGTGCTAAAAATCTGGCGCACGCGAGCCGCGATGCGTATCGTATACGGAAAGTTTACAGACCGAGCACCCAATGAAGGCACAAGGAGACCGTATAATGAGAGCCACCCGCGCCAAGACCAACGTGCGCGAGCCCCGCCGGTGGCGGACGCCGCCCCCCCTGATCCGCGGTTCGGAGACGCTGGAAGGGATGGACATCCTGCGCGAAGTCGGCAGCGAGGCGGGGGTCCTTCTCTGGCAGTCGTACCGCAACGTGATGTTCTGGGCCACGGCGGAGCCCGGAGAGCGCTCCACCCTGTTCTCGGCCGAAGCGAGCCGCAAGCGCCTCGCCGAAGTGGCGGCCGCGCGCCTGCCGCACGAGATCACCGAGCCGCTCACCGTCATCGGCGGCCTGCTCGCCGCGCCCGAGGACACCCCTGGCGACGCGGTGGCCGCTGCGTGCACCGCAATTGGGGAATGGGCGGAGGAAGAGCAGCACGGGGCGACGGCGCTCGCCTTCACCCAGGCGGCCGCGCTCGCCATGCCGCGCAGCGCGGGGCTGGCGCTCAAGGTGGGGCAGGTTGCTCGCGACCGGGCCGAGATGGCACGTGCCGAGACCTGGTTCCGGCACGCCATCATGATCTCCCGCCAGGTTGGCGACTGGGAGACCTACGCCCGCGCCTACATCGCGCTGGGGAACATGGCCATCAAGCGCGGCAGCTTCCCCGTCGCGCACCGCATGCACATCAAGGCGCTCCGGGCCGCGCGGCGGAAGGGCCTGCCCGCGCTGCAGGGCATGGCGGCGCACGACCTGTTCGTGGTCGCCACCGAGACGGGGCGGCACGCGCAGGCGGAGGAATACGCCCGTGCGGCGTTCCGCGCGTACGGCCCGCACCACGAGCGCCTTCCCCTCCTCGCGCACGACGTGGCGTACCTCTGGATGGAGCAGGGCCGTTTCGCGCCGGCGCTGGAGGTGTTCGAGGCGCTGCGCCCGCACGTCATCGGGCAGCGCGACCGCGGCGTCAGCGCGGTGGCGAACATCGCGCGAGCGGCCGGCGGCGTAGGCGACCGGGAGGTGTTCCGCAAGGCGTGGGTTGAGGTGAACCGGCTGGCGAAGGAGCCGGAGGTTCGCCCGGTCCTCGCCTCCGCGATGCTGGAGATGGCGCACGGCGCGTCGTCGCTGGGCGAGTGGGACCGCGCGGAGCAGGCGGCCGAACAGGCGCTGGCCCTGGCGACCGAACTGCGCCAGGCCAAGGTGATGATCAGCGCCGAGACGGTGCTCGACGCGGTCCGCAACGGGCGCCGCACCGAGCTTCGCGCCACGGGTACCGCCGCGCCCGCGAGCGCGGACACGGACATGTTCGCGGCGAGCCTGGTGCGGACGCTGGAACTGGCCAACGCCCGGTAGTAAGCGCAAAAAGAGGAACGGGCGGCGGGGTTCGCCCCCGCCGCCCGTTCCTCTTTTTTTGACGACTATGGCGGGGCTCAGCCCCCCGAGCCGTACTGCCCGCCTCGCGGAGGCGTGGTCACGCACGTGTAGGTGATGTTGCCGCTGGCGTCGGTGGTGATTACGATCGTACCGGCACAGGGCGGCGGCGGCGTGTCTTCCGTGATGGCGTCAGCGCCCGAGTCCCCAGTGGTGTCGTCGTTGACCGTGGCGGGCGCAGTGTCGTGGCGCACGGCCCCGGGCGCCGGGGAGCCGGTGATGGATTCGTTTCCGCAGGCGGCCAGAGCGGCCAGGGAGATAACGGCGAGAAGGATGCGGGCGGTCTTCATACTGAGGTTCCAATGTGCAGGGAGTTGGTACGGGCAGGGCGCGGTGGCCACGTGAGGCACAGTATATTTGTGCGTACGGCCGCCCGACTGCCCATTCTTCTTTCGTCTGGCTCCAGTTAATTCCGGACACGTCATGCCCCCGCCGCGCCGCACACTGCTCATCATGCACCCAAATGGTGCATTCCGGGAACGTGTTCAATCGATTAGTGCAAAGGTGTTCCGTTGCCAATCGGTCTCCACGTGGCCCGAGCTTCGCGCGGCAGCCGCCCAGGCGCCGCCTTCCACCCTCCTGGTGCTGGACCCCTACCGCAAGAACGCGCGCGGCCTCTGGAAGGTGACTCCGGAGCTGCGCGGTTTCCTTTGGGAGTTCCCCTCCATCACCGTGGTGGCCGCGATTGACGTGCGCGCCGGCTGCTCGCACGACCTCCGCACGCTGGGCGAGTGGGGAGTGGCGGACGTCATCTCCATCTACGAGGACGATACCGGCGAGGGGATGCTGCGACGGCTACAGCTGGCGCAGGGCCGCCCGCTGCAGAACCTGCTTGCGCGCTCGCTTCCCGCCACCGTGTCTGGCCAGTCGCGTACCCTGCTGATGACGGCCGCCGAGGTGGTGTCGATGGGCGGGAAGGGGCGCGACCTGGCGCGCGCGCTCCACCTTTCCCAGCGCACCGTGCTGCGCTGGGCAGAGCGCTCTCGCCTCCCCCCGCCGCGCCGGATCCTGGCCTGGATGCGCATCCTGCTGGCTTCGTCGCTGCTCGACGACCCGGGGCGCACCGTGTTCAGCGTGGCGTGCGCGTGCGGCTACGCGTCGGACAGCAGCCTGCGGCGCGCGATGCAGGACTTCCTCGGCACCATCCCCACACACCTGAGGCGCGAGGGGGCGTTCGAGCGCGCGACGCACGCCTTCATCCGGGAATTGGCGGAGTTCAAGGAGTTGGGGCCGGAAAGCATCGTCACGGGCCGCGGCCGCGCCGCCACCGACCGCCGCGCCCGCGCCGCCGCGGAGGCCGCGCGGCGCGAGGCGACGAAGTAGCGCGGGCCCCACCGCGCTTGTTCCTCGCTGCCCCTCCCTCAAACTGCGGGGAGGGGCACTGTGTTCCGTCCACCCAACTCGCAACACACGTTAACTAGGTATGGCCGCGAATCGGTTCAATCACCGGAGGTTTGGCGGAAACGCTGGACAAGTCGTGATCGACGCGGTAGCTTGATGTGTGTTCTACGTATGACGCGATCCGACACGAGTACGTTCATCCAGCCGAGCTGAGGCAGCATGCAACCCATTCTTCGGCCGCTGATCGTGATGCATCCGGATTCCGTGTTCAAGGAGCGGATGCGGCGCATCGGCAGCCAGCGCTTCCAGACCCAGTTCGTCTCCGACTGGGACGTGCTGCGCACGACCCTGCAGGAGTCGCCGCCGGCCGCGCTGGTGGTGGTGGACCCGTACCGGCGCACCTACGGCTCCGAGGCGGAGCTGGCGCCGGAGCTGCGCTCGCTGCTGTGGGAGTTCCCCACCGCGACGGTGATCGCCGCCCTCGAGGTGCAGCGCGGGCGGATGCGCGACCTGCGCACGCTGGGCGAGTGGGGGGTGAAGGAGATCATCGCGCTGGACGAGGAAGACACGCTGGAGGCGATCACCCGGCGGCTGCGCGCGGCGCAGGGGCGGCCGCTGCAGAGCCTGCTGGAGCGCTCCCTGCCGGCGAACCTTTCCGGACGCGCGCGCGCCCTGCTGATGGCTGCCGCCGAGGTGGTGGCCGAGGGCGGGCACGGGCGCGACCTGGCCGCGGCGCTCCGGCTCTCCGAGCGGACGCTGCTTCGATGGGCCGAGCAGGCGGACCTGCCGCCCCCACGCCGCATCCTTGCATGGATGCGCGTGCTGCTGGCCTGCGAGCTCCTGGACGACCAGGCGCAGACGGTGCTCTCGGTGGCGTACACCTGCGGCTACGCGTCGGACAGCTCGCTGCGGCGCGCGGTGCAGGAGTTCACCGGCGTGCTGCTGACCGAGCTGCGGAAGCGCGGCGCTTTCGCGACCGCATCCGAGATGTTCCTGAAGGAGCTGGAGGAGACGCGTGAGCATGGCCGGGCGCGCCGCAAGGCAGCCCGCGCGGAGGCTCGCGCCGCGCTCCAGGCCGAGCGTGCCGCGGCCACCGCACGTGGCGAGCGTGGGACCCGGGGCCGCCGCGGCGCTCCCCGCAAGCGCGCCGCCCGCCCGGCCGCTTCCTGATCGTCGCACGTAAAGAGGCCCGGGGACCGCAACGGTTCCCGGGCCTCTTTCCGTCTGTGAACTCCGCCTGAGCAGACTCTACCTTGCCGCGGTGCAGCCGCGGCGCGGGTCGCGCACGAAGGCGTCGACGTCGTCCAGCACCGGCGCGATCCGCAGGCGGGGCGCGGAGAGCGCGACCACGATCTTCACGTGTCCCACGCCCGGGTACACGATCGAGCGCGCGCACCCCCCACGATTCCGGATGCGCGCGGCCAACCGCACGGAGTTCTCCACCGCCACGGTGCGGTCGCCGCCGCCGTGGAGAAGGAGGAGCGGGGGTTCGGTGCCGTCGACGTGGGTGGCGGGATAGGTGGCGGGCCAGCCCTCGCGCGGGCCCATCAGCGCCTGCACGTCCGGGTCGGTCCAGGTGGTGTCGACGGGCCCGGCGAGCGAGACGAAGCCCCGCACCGCCCCCGCGGGAACCCCGGCGTCGCGCAGGAAGTGCTCGTCGAGCGCCAGGAGCGCGGCGCTGTGGCCGCCCGCGGAGTGCCCCACCACGAAGATGCGGGTGCTGTCTCCCCCGAAGCGCGCGGCATTGTCGCGGGCCCAGCGGACGGCACGCGCCCCGTCTTCCACCCACGCCGGGAAGCGGACCGCGGGCGCGAGCCGGTAATCGGGGACGACCGCCACCCACCCCCGCCGCGTGAGGGCGTCACCCAGGAGACGGTAGTCCCCGCGCGACCCGCTGTTCCAGCGCCCGCCGTGGAGGAACACCAATACCGGCGCGGATGCACGCACCGCCTTCGGCCGGTACACGTCCAGCCGGTGCCGCGCTTCCGGCCCATACGCCACGCCCTCGGTGCGTACGAAGTGGCTCCCCAGCAGCAGCGACTCCGCCGCCCGCCTCGGCGAGCAGCCAGCGGTGGCCAGCGCGGTGATCGCGGCCATTGCGGGGAGGAGGGCGGAGCTTCGGCGCATTCGCGGTGAAGAGGTTCTGGCGAGTGAACTCGCTGCAACAACAGCACAAAGTCCGCCTGCGCGGACTCCCCGTCGAATATCGCGTTTCACGAGCCGGCTTCAGCCGGCTTCGCGTGGTTCCAGCCGGGGGATTCATCCCCCGGTTTTAGACGCCGGCGTTTCACAATCACCGCCGTCCATGAGAGCAATACGTCAGCCGCCGCCCGCATGGATGCTTCGCAAAGAACGGAGGCGAGGAACCCCGGATGCCGCGGGTCCCTCGCCTCCGTTGCGTTCAGACCAGCGGCCAGGGTGTCACCCCCGGCGGCGGGCGGGCGCGATGTTGTGCTGGATCAGGAGCGCCGCGATGGTGCGCGCCGGCGTGCGGGAGACGAACGACGGGAGCGGCACCAGCATCCGCGGGGAGTCGCTTCCCAGCTTCTGCCGCGCGGCGGGCGTCAGCAGCACACTCTCGGACGGGGTGAGCGACGCGATCGCGGCCGCATCGTCGGCCAGCACCACGCGTAGGCGCTCGGAGCCGCGAAGGAAGCGGAGACGGGCCGCGTACCCCGCATCGGCTACCACGGCGGTGAGCGGACCCTCGGCCAGCCGCTCCTCCGCCGCCTGCACCATCTCTGGGCCGGCGGCCAGCACCAGCACCGGGATCCCCAGCGCGCGGCCGGCGGCGTGCGCCTCGGTGGCGTGGAAGGCGGTGGTGACGATCAGCTCCACGCCATGCAGCGCCTCCGGAGCCCCGCGGCCATCGGCACGGAAGGAGCCCGGCGCCACCGGGATGGCCTCCATCCCCCACTGCCCCGCCATCTCCGCCACGAGCGCGGCGCGCTCGTCCTCAACCGACTCCATGCAGGCGCAGCGCACGCGGGTGGAGGTCGTCCAGCGGCCCACCACGTCGGCGAGCTGCGGGATGCGGATGCGCAGCCCCGAGGCGCCCTCCAGCACGCCGGCCAGCCAATCGGCCGTCTCGCCCAGCGGCGGCGCCGCGGGCTCCCACGCGCCTGCCACGAATGCGCCCTGCCGGTTGCGGACCTCCACCAGCCCCTCTGCGGCGAGGGCGCGATAGGCGGCGGCGACGGCGCGGTGCTCGGCCCCAGCCGCGTCCGCCACCTGGCGGATGCTGGGGAGGCGGCTCCCCGGGCGCAGGTGGCCCAGGTGCAGCCCAGACGCGATCCAAGTGCGGAGCCGCTCGTACACGGTGCCGGTCGCGGCCTCACCCGCCAGGGCGGAGCGGCACTGCTGGAGGATGGACTCCGCGTCGTCGCGCTCGCTGGTGCGCGCCTCGGGCGTCTCGGCGGCGAAGGTGAGGAGCGTCCCGCGCCGCGCATCTCCGGCCAGGAGCGGCGCAACGGAGGCGCGCAGGCGCACGGTCTGCCCGTTGCCGCGCGTCACCTCCGCCGGCACGCCGTCCAGCCGCTCGCGGGTGCGCAGAAGGGCATCGCCCCCCGCCTCCTCGCCGGGGAAGCGCACGGGGCAGGCTTCGCCCACCGTCTCCGGTTCCCAGCCCAGCGCGTCGGTCGCGGCGCGGTTCCAGCGAAGGAGGGTGCCGTCCAGGTCCAGCGCGCAGGCCGGCGTGGCCAGGGCGTCCAGCATCGCCTCCAGCAGCGTCGTCTCGTCGCGCGCGGAGTCCAGCGAATCCGCCAGGCCGCGGAAGACCCAGATCAGAGCGGCGCGGCCCTGCGCCTCGCGCATCACACTCACCCGCGCCTTCACGCGCAGGGGAAGGGCGCCGCGCGGGCGCAGGCTGACCTCCCACTCCGCCGTCTCGTCCTGCGGAAGCCCTTCCAGGATGCGGTTGCGGAAGTCGCGCCGGTCCTCTTCGCCCACGAACACGGCGAGCGGCTTTCCGGCCAGGGCTTCCGGACGCGCACCCAGGAGCTCGCCTGCGGCGCGGTTCGCCTCGCGCACCACGCCGGCCGCGTCGGTCACCAGGCACGGGTCGGGCAGGTGGGTGAAGAAGCCCAGGTAGCGCGCACGCTCCGTCTCCAGCGCATGCTGCACGGCGCTGAGCATGTCGCTCTGCACGCGCAGCTCCTCCTCGGACACGCGCAGCTCTTCCAGCGCGAGGCTGAGCTCCATGAGCGCCTCACGGGTGGCGCTTCGGTCCGAGGTGGTGGATTCGCGCCGCGTGCGGTCTTCGAGCGACCGCAGGCGGGGCGTATGCGCATCTAGGAACTCGCGAATCTCACCAAGAGCCATGCGGAAATCGCCTTTCAGGGGGGCGCGGCGTAGGGAGGCAGCACGCGAGGGAGGTAAACATACGATCCGCGCAAACATGCTGCCAGCGATGTCCAGTTTAACTGCCCTGCTTGTGACACGGGCGATACATCTTCGCTTCGTGTCACACCCCCGGTCCGGTATTGCTGCTTTCCCGGGAAGATGTCAAAGCGGCTCCACGCTTTTGCACGCGCGGAGCCGCCACCAGCATCATCCGTTCAGCGCATCCCGGTGCACCCACGGGTCGCTCTTCAGCCACGTCTTGTCGAGCGGCGAGAAGAGGAAGACCATCCCGCCGTTGCCGATCCTGGGGATCAGCTTCTGGGCGCGCGCCGGGTCCATCGCGGGGCACCCTTCGCTGCGGCCGGCCTCGCTCTCGCTCACGTATGGCGCGCCGTGCACCACGACACGGCGCTGGCGGGCGGCGCTGTTGAAGCGGCCGGAGACCCCGTCCAGGCGCAGTCCGACCGAACGGTACACCTGGCCGCTCGCGTGCCCGGTGAAGGCGTAGACCTCGCGCGCCTTGAACAGGCCCAGCGAAGAGGTGGCGCTCCCCTCACGGTTCGTGAACTTCGTGGGGACGCCGTACTTGGCGCCGGACCCGCGGCCGTGCGCCACGGCGAACGGTCCGTCCACCACCCGCAGCGCCTCCATGTCGAAGACGTAGCCGCGCTTGGTGCGGCTGTCCAGCCCGTAATCCACGAAGTACAGGTACGGCTTGCGGACCTCGTTCGGATGCTCCGCCTTGTAGTTGTAGTAGGCCTCGAAGGCCAGGCGCAGCGCGTCCGGATGGCTCTGCTTGCGGACGTCGCCGGCAAGCGCTGCCAGCGCGGTCTCCGCCTCGGACAGCTCTTCCACGGGCGCGGGCTTCTCGATCCCCACCCCGCTCAGCACGGCCTGGGCGGCAGGCCGGAACGCGGCGGCGGCGACCGGCGGCTGCGCGTGCTCGGCCGGCGGGGCGGCGCTCTTTGTATCGTTCGGAAGCGATGCGGCGACGCCGAAGATGATGGCGGCGGCCCCGAGTGCCTGGAGGTTCGAGTTCATGTCCGATCTATCTCGCGTTTCGGGGCGCCCGCACTGTGCGGCCGGCGCCGGGAAGCGAATCCATGGGAGCGCCGCAACCCACCCGGCGAACCGTCTTAACTGTTTGCAGGAGTACAACTTAACCAATAAACACCCGATGATCAACCCCTTTGCCTCGTCAATGCGGAGGCATCCAGAACCACGTCTCACACAGAGCCACAGAGGGCAAGAAGAGAGGAACAGGAGGGGTCTCCGCGGCTCTGTGGTTCCCTCCGTGTTCTCCGTGTGATGGCTTTCTTCACCAGGGCCGGGCTCGGTCTGGAACGCGCAGGGAGCCGATCTCGGTGCGCAGGCTCTCGGGGCTGTTGGCGGCGGCCATCGCCTCGTCCTCCTCCACCCACCCCTGCACCACCATCAGGGCAAGCGCGCGCTCCAGGGTCTGCATTCCGCTGGCCCTGTCGTTCATCGCGCCCTCGATGAGCGATGGCTTGTTCTCCTTGATGTTGTTCTGCACGGGCGTGGTGTTGAGGAGGATCTCGTAGGCGCCCAGCCGGCCGCCGCCGCGCTTCCTCACCAGGCGCTGCGTGACGATGGCGCGCAGCACGTCCGCGAACTGGGTGCGCACCTGCTGCTGCCGCTCGGGTGGCATCATGTCGACCACGCGGTTGGCCGTCTTGGTGGCGCTGCTGGTGTGCAGCGTCCCGAATACCAGGTGCCCCGTCTCCGCGGCGGAAAGGGCGAGCTGCATCGTCTCCACGTCGCGGATCTCGCCCACCACCACCACGTCCGGGTCCTCGCGGAGCGCCGCCCGCAGCGCGCGTGGAAAGGAGGGGACGTCACGCCCCACCTCGCGGTGCGTGACGATGGAGGTGCGGCTCTCGTGCGTGAACTCGACCGGGTCTTCGATGGTGATGATGTGCCCCGCGCGCTGCCGGTTGATGAGGTCCACCAGCGCGGCCAGCGTGGTCGACTTGCCCGACCCGGTGGGGCCCGTCACCAGCACCAAGCCGTTGGGGATGCGCGCCAGCGCCGTGATGGCCGGGGGAAGGCGGAGGTCCTGCGCGCTCGGGATGACGGCCGGGATCACGCGGAGCACGGCCCCGACCCCGCGCCGGCCCGTGTACACGTTCACCCGAAAGCGCCCCAGGTCCGGCGATTCATAGGCGAAGTCGAGGTCCTCCGTGTCGCGCCAGCGCTCGCGCAGCGGTGCGTCCATCACCTCCTGCACCACGGCCTGGATGTGGTCGCCCGTCAGCGCCGTCATCTGCAGGGGGATCATCTCGCCGTCCACCCGGATGCGCGGCTCGATTCCGGGAGAAAGGTGGAGGTCGGAGCCCTTGTGGTCGATGAGGGTGCGGAGGAGGAGGTTGAGGCGGGGCTGTTCCATGGTCGTGAGCCTGTTCTCTGATTCGGGGTATCTCGAGTGCAGGGGGCTCGATCGCCCGCCGCCATGCGCCCGGCCTGCCCGCCGGGCCCGCCACCGTCCACACGCAGGAAGCCATGCCGCGTCCCGCCCATCTCCAGACCGCACTCCGCATCGCGCCGATCGCCCTCGCCCTTTCCGCCTGCGCCTCGGCCGGCGGGCTGCGCCGGGCGGACGGTCCGTTCCTGCCGGCAAGCTCCGTTAATGGATACCCCGGGTCCGGGGGGGCGTATCCCGCGGCCGCCGCCCAGCCCGTCCCCGCCGGCCCCCCGCTCCCGGTCGGCCTGGTCAACGAGGGCGGGCTGAAGCCGCTCCCCGGCGCGCGCTACGCCGGCGTGGGGCCGCTGGGCGCGCTGGTGATCCCGATCTCCATCGGCAACCGCGTCCCCACCTTCGACGAGCGTACCCTCGCCGCGCGCCTCTTTGGCGAGGGAAGCGACGAGGGCGGCACCGTGCGCGACCTGCTCACGCGCGAGTCGGGCGGGGCGATGCGCTTCACCACGCGCACCCTCCCCCTGCTGGTGGCGCCGCAGTGGCGCGCCGCCGCGGGCCAGCCGCGCGAGCTGGAGCGCCTGGCGTCGATGGCGCTCGAATCGTGGGCGCGCCAGCTCGACCTGAGCGTCTACGACAACGACGGCCCAGACGGCATCCCGACCTCGCGCGACGACGACGGGGAGATCGACCTGGTGATCCTGACGGTGGAGTCGGACACGCCATTCGCCAGCCGCATCGTGCACCCGGAGCTGGATCTCCGCTCGGGCGGGCGCCGGCTGCGTGCGGGCCACGTGCTGGCCGTCCACGTCCCCCGCGGCGCGCAGCCGGACGTGATGGGGACCACGCGCCTGATCCTCCACACGCTGGGGCTGGGGGAGAGCGAGTGCTTCTTCCCGGAGGGATACGGCCGCACCCTTTCGTCGCTGGCCCGTGCGCGGCTGGGGTGGCTGGCCGCATCGCCCGTCCCGCGCTCGGGCACGTACCGCTTCCCCGAGGGCCACGGCGTCGTCATCCCGCTCGCCGACATGCCAGCGGGAACGGGTTTTTGGCTGCTCGAGCGGCAGGCGGAGCGGATCTACGCGTCCCGCGTGGCGCGGCAGGCGGACGGGCGCTTCTTCGCCACGCGCGTAGAGAAGCTGGAAGTGGGCGCCGAGCAGATCCTTTCGCTCACCCGCCAGCTCGGGGTGCGCGGACCGCGCGTGCGCCTGTACTCGGATGACGGCGGCGAGCCGCGGATGGAGGTTGTGCTCGAGAACCGAAGTGGCCCCGGCGCGGCGTCGCCGCTCCAGCCGATCGATGAGGTGGCGACGGTCCCCACCGCACCCGCGCGTCCCGTCGCGACGCCGCGCGTGGCCAACACGCCGCTCGACCCATGATCCCCGCACGTGCGGCGCTGGCGGGTGCGCTCGTGTTGGCGGCGTGCGGCGCGGGTCTCCTGCGTGCCGCACCGCCCTCGACCCACGCGGGCCTGGCGCTGCGGCTGGACAGCCTGGAACGGCGCATCTCGCGGGTGGAGGCGCGGGTTGGACTACCGCCGAACGCGCAACGCCCAAGTCCGCTCCTGGCGCGCTACGAGGAGCTCCGCAGCCGTGAGGCGCGCATCGCCGCCCGTGTGGACTCGGTGCGAGTCTTTGTCCCCGATGCGGCGCCGCTGGCCGCGGGAACCATCACCAGCGCCTACGCGCCGCGCCGGTACCATCCGGTGGTGCGCCGCGTCCTGCCGCACTGGGGGCTGGACATCGCGGCCCCGCATGGCGCGCCCGTCTCCGCCACGGCGGACGGCGTGGTGCTCGCCACCTTTCGCTCGCCCACTTACGGCATCGGCGTGGACCTCCGCCACGGCGACACCTTTCTCACGCGATACGCCCACCTCTCCGCCCTCTCCGTGCGCCCGGGCGATCGCGTGCGGCGCGGCCAGCTGATCGGCCGCGTCGGGGGGACCGGGCGCACCACCGGCCCGCATCTCCACTACGAGGCGTACGTTCGGCGCGCGGACGGGTACCATAGCGTCGATCCGATCCGCCTTCTCCCTCCAGACGGTCCCCTGCGCCTCTGAGGCAAGCGGATTGTCTCACGCGATGGCACGGAGATGCAGGGGGGCCGGTGTGCGCGCAAATGGAGGCACGGAGATCGGGTTCTCAGTGCCTGATGCATTCCCTCCCGCCTCGACCTCCAATGAACGGAGAACCCCGTTTTGCTTAACGGGGTATTTACAGTTGCGGCACCAGCAAACGCAACTATACCTCCGCCCATCCCTTCCCATGCGACCCACAACGCGCAACACCCGCGGATTCACCGGAGTGGAGATCCTGATGGTGCTGGTGGTTCTCGGTATCGTGGCCGGCGCCGGTTACGCCGCCACGGGCCTGTACCGTGCCCGCGCCGCCGAAGCCGAGATGCGCCAGGACCTGGTGCACTTCGTCAACCAGCAGCAGGTCCTCCGCCAGCGGACCGGCTCGCTCGGAACCCTGGAGCAGCTCGACGGCCAGGGCTTCCGCCGCTCTCCCGGCGTGGTGGTGGAGGAGGGTCGCCTCGAGGGCGGCGGCCGGCGCGCGTACCTGCGCGTGCGGCACGTGAAGACCGGGCAGCGCTGCTCGGTTGACTACTCGCCCTATGTCTCGAACGCGCTCAACCGCGTCCAGTGCTGGGCGGGCGAGGACGATCCGAACACAACGGAGAACGTCGGCGCCTCCGAGGTCGCCATCACCACGCCAGTGCCCAGCACCCCCGTGGACACTGCGGTGAGCACGCCGCCGTCCGCTCCCGTGTGCGACCCGACACCCACCCTCGCGTCCCCGGCTGACCAGAACCTGCGGCCGGGGCAGCCGGGCACGGGCGTGTTCACGCTGACGAATCCGGGCACGAGCTCCCGCAGCTTCTCACTCGCATTCTCCTCCAGCAACGCGTCGGTGATCCCGATGGCCACGGGACCCGCGACCGTGACGGTGCCCGCGGGCGGGTCTCAGACGGTCACCGCCAGCTTCCAGCTCGATCCCAACGCCGAAGCCGGCCAGGTGTCGGTCCTGCCACTGGAAGCGAACGACGACCCGTGCCCTGCGCTGAACGGCTTCTTCAGCGTCGCCACGGAGCTGGTGCTGGGTCCGCTGGAGCTCTCCGATCCCGCGGATGTGACGGTCACGCCCGGAGACGGAATCCCGGTGCGCTGGACCTCTACGAGCCACACCAACATGCGGCGGATGATGGTGCTCGCGGCGACCGAGCAGGCGGGGCTCTCCCGCGCCCCCTCCGCCGAGCTGGGGAGCCATCCCTATGCCCGCGGCGTTCCCCGCACGACCGACTTGGAATACGTCCTTGATCCCGCGACGGACGGCTTCGAGTCTCGCGACGCCTGCATGTCGTTCTCCGATGCCGAGGCCAGAACGCTGCCGCCGGCGCGCCAGTGCTTCCGCGTCACGGCCCGGTTCGTCCCGGGAATGCCGTCGATCGCCGCACCCGCCGCGCGCGGCGCCGGCCAGGACGAGCAGTTCACCTCGGAATGGTCCGTGGTCAACAGCTCCAACGCGCGACGCGACTTCAACATCCGCGCTGAAGCCACCGCCGACCTCCAGGTCGTGAGCGCACAGGGCACGGGCGCGGCGGTGTCGATCCCGCGCGGTGGCTCGCACCGCGTGCAGGTGACGTATCGGCTCAAGCGCCCCTCGCTGGCCGGCACCGAGAGCCGCGGCAGGCTCTTCGTCGCGGACGTGGATCCGCAGTACGTGCCGCCATCCAGCAACATCGCCGACTTCGTCGTGCGCACGAAGCTCGAGGTCTGCGCCCCCAGCGTCGTCGGCGCGCCCGCCGACCGGACCGAGCGACCTGGCGCCGCCTTCAACGTGATCTGGCAGCTCCAGAACTGCACCAACGCGCAGCGCGATATCACGCTCGCGACGGACGGGGACACGGACGTGCTCCCTGCCGGCGCGTCGCGGACGGAGTCGTTTGCGCCGTTCGAAATGCGAAGCGTCTCCCTGCCGTACCGCATGAAGGACCGCTCCGTCCACCTCACGCGCAGCCGCCCCACGCTCCAGGCGAGCGACGCGGCCCTCGGCACGCCGTCCAGCTTCGCGGTGACCACGGCGCTCGACCTGTGCGCCCCGACGCTCGCGGGACCTAGCGGGGTACCCGCACAACCACAGGCGCCCGGCACGGTCGCGACCGTCACCTACACGATCGAGAACTGCGCCAACGCACCGCGGACGTTCTCCGCCCCGGTGAGCTCGTCCAACCCCGCCGCCGTCCCCGACCCCGCCGACCCGGCGAGCCTGACGATCCCGGCATACGGCTCGGCCGCCGCGTCGTTCACCTACGGGATCCCTGCGAACGCGTACGGCGGCGTCCCCTCCGACCTCGCGATCCGGGTGGAGGACACGGGTGATGCATCGCTCATCGCGTCCGGCGGCTTCCGGGTCACGCCGCGGATCATCCGCGCGGCGCCCCTCCTCTCCGCGTTCCCGTCGCAGACCCTCCTCCCGGGCCAGAGCGGGAGCGGGTCTGCCGTCCTGACCAGCCAGAGCAACGTGGCCGTGAGCTACTGCTTCACCACGGTGGTCAGCGCCGGATCGGCCGCCGCCGGCAGCGTCGTCTCCCCGTCCCCATCCCCAGCGTCGTGCGTGGAGATCGGCACCCCCTTCGGCGCCGCGGGAGTGACGCAGGCGGTTTCCGTCGTTGCGGCTGCCGAGCACCTCTGGACCAATCAGGTGACCGTCACCGCCGTGGATCAGGCCGCGAGCCTCACCGCCGCGCAGACGTTCACCGTCACCGCTGGTCTCCAACTGGCGAACCCGACGCTGCGTGTGCCGCCCACCCCTCCGGATATGCTCTGGATCGAGGGAGAGGTTAAGACGATCAACTATCTGACGAGCAATCAGAGCAACGCCACTCGAACTCTCTGCCTCACGGTTACCCCTGAAAACGGGGCGCTGGTGGCGGGAACGCCCAATCCTAGATGCGCGATCGTTGAGGCAAGGAAGAACCACACGTTCGTGACCTCACTCAGAGCCGCTTGGGCCACCGCGCTCCTCGCGAAGGTGAGAGTCTATGATGGGGATGCAGATATGTATCAAGCGCAGGACAGCTTTCGCAATCGAATCACAGATGCGACACCCCTCGCCAAATGGAACACGCCAGGCTCTGTGTACGTGCGCAAGTGGTTTATCCTGGACGGGAAAGACTCGTCGAGTCCAATCGGCCGCGCGATTACGAAGTACATCTGGAGTTGGGATGTGGACGGAATGCGCTGGGACGGCAACCGGTTCGTGCCCGGGAGTACCGGTGTGGCGACTGATGAGTTGAGCACTTCGAGCGTCCGCCGCGCATATGACACGGCAGGGGTCTTCCACGTCTGCCTGAGAGTGGTAGACGAGGACGGCCGGATGAGCAGGGAGAATTGCCAGAATGTGAGGGTACTGAAGATGACCCGCGCTCGGCTGAAGTGGCGCTACCGCGGGTGGTGGTTCGATCCGAGGGACTTTTGCTGGGACGTCCCCTGGGACAACCAGTGCCCCAAGGAGTCAGGAAACGCACGCTGGGAGGTCCTGCTGGACGAATCCCAGGGAGACGTACCGATCGTGCGTGCCTGGGCCGAGTTCCAGGTCGAATTCTGGCAAACGGACGACAAGTTTGAGCGAAAGTTCTCCTACAGCGGGAACGGCGACCAGGTCGCACCCTACAGGTACGACTCCAGAAATGGCCCAAGCGCCTACAACTTCTTCAGCAACGATCAGAAATCGTCCGGCAGCGTCCAGCGGGGAGTCTGGCGTGTGCTCACAACCGAGGGGAGCAGCGCGGGAGGGTGGCCCCAGTCACCTGATCTGGCGCAGCACCCACTCGTGCTCAACGCGAACCTCGGCAGCGCAACGGGCGCCTTCGACGGTGGCCCCCACTGGGTGCCCGATGAGGCCTGGGTGACCCTCTACGTACTGGATGCGAACGGCCAGACCACCTCGCAGAGCGGCTTCTACGACCACACCCGCTCCGAGTGGAGAGGCAGCGACTGCATCAACGAAACTGGCCCTCTCTTCTTCACCTGCACGAGGGGCTTCGAGCGGCTCGTGCCGCCGCCCTCCACCCCGACGGGAGCCATCGCCGCAGAGGTGATCGATGGGACGCACCGGCTGACCGGCTCGGGTGAGAGCGTAGACGGCCGAATCGTGAACGTGTTCTGGGAGGTGTACGTGCAGCCCCTGGACATCACGTATGGACCAGGAGGAAGCTACCAGTCGCGCTCTACGGTGCTGGAGCTGTCTCCGGAGCAGTGTGCGTCGCAGGAAGTAACGCTCTACCTGGTGGACGACCGGGGCCGGGTCGGCGCAGCGTACTATTCGATTCCGAGTAGCCGCAGCTACTCGGACTGCATCGGGTCAAGCGGTCCCGGCGGGCCACAAATACCACTCTGAGGAGCACCCCTGATGACGATGCGAGGTTTGCTGATGGTGTCCGCGATCGCCGCTCTGGCAGTGGGTCAGGGCGGGTGCCGGGCGCGAGAGGTAAGCCGGGGGTGGAGCGGCAAGGACACGGCGCGCGCCGAGCGACCGCTCCTGGCTCCCGCCCTGGCAGCCGCTGCTATCGACCAGATGCTCTACGAGGAGAACCTGATCAGTGTCCCCGAAGTCAGCGTGAGAACCAAACAAGCGGTGTTGCGCGTCTCGCGAGACAAACATGCACGCGATTCCGTGATGCCGGCCCTTCATCGATGGCTGGAGGATTGGGCGGCCTCGCATCCGGCAGAGACGAAGGCAGCGCGGCTGGCGGGAGGCGGCTCCACCAGGCAAGCACAACGAGCCAACGCCCACGGTTCTCCGTCTGTGAAAGTGCAGACAGACTCGATCCGTCGCCTCGTCCGCATTCAGGCCAGGCGCCGTATTGAGGCGGCACGACTTGCTCATGATTCTACGCGGAACGCCGGAGCGGAATAGCAGAGGGGGCGCCCTCCAGGGTGTACCCTTCGCTGCGTATCAGGCAGAAAAATTAAGAAGGCCAGCCGAACGGGCTGGCCTTCTTCAGATTCCCTACTTGACCCGGGTAATGCGGGCGATAAATGGTGCCGAACCGAACCCTCCGAACGTGAGCGAGACACCCTTCCCTGCGTCCGCATTGTAGTCCCAGGCGTAGACGGCTGCGTAGTTGCCGCGCCCCACCACCAGCCGGCGCGCGGTGTTGGCGGTTTTGGAGATGGCCGTGGTCGAGAGTGGCCCGTTATCCTGCGGCACCCACGTCTGGATCTGCGGGAGGCCGCGTGCAGCCACCACTGCGGGGTCCACGATGTCGTCGATCGCCTCCGCCAAACTCCAGCGATCGAGGGCCGTCGTAGCATCCATCCCGACCAGGGCAGTCATGTCCGATACACCGTATCGGGGGATCGCCAGCACGCGAGCATAGTAACGCTCCCTGGAGCTTCCGAGAGTAGCATCCCCCCACTGCTCGCGAAGGAACATCAGAAAACGTGTACCCTGATCGTAAAATCCCCCCCGGTCGCCAGCCAGAATTCCCCAGGGCGTCTGCAGGGGGCTCTCGCCATACCCGGTCAGGTAAAAGTCGGCGTACGGCACCCCGGTGACGAGGCCGCTGTATCGCGCGGCGGTGGGCTGATTGCTGGCGAGCCTGGCCGCGGTTTCCTGGAAGGTCTGCGCCCAAGCCTCGTGCGCGGCCCAACTGGAAAAATGCTCACCGAAAGTGCCCCAGCGCCGAACTTCATATACGTAATCCGCGCTGTGTCCATATTCGTGGATCAGGAGACCCGCGAGATATTCCATCTGCGAGTCATGCTCCGGTGGAAGGTCGTGAGAGATGGTCGCGATCAGTTCCGAAGCGTTGGGGCAGATCGAGACGGGCGCACCGACTCGACCATCAGACGTCCAGGCCGGGATGTCGCTCCGGAAGACGTGCCACCACCTGCCTCCGGCACCTTTCGGAGGCTGGAAGTCGGAGCCCATGATCTCGCGGGCGGCGGGGAGTGCCCAGCGCTCCATCATGTCCGCGGCGCGGGTGAGGCGATTGCGGGTCTCGATGGAACGCCAGCCGGCGCTGTGTTTGCTGCGGGCGTCGAAGGCCAGCACCGTCTTCCCGGAAGCCGATGTCGCGGCGACGACGACTGGGAAGGTGGGTACCTGGTCGCGCGGCTTGTCGCAGCCGTAGGGGTCGTTCCAGAGATCCGCCCAGATCACCGTGTCGCCAGCGGTGGCGGTGGCGTAACGCGGGTCGAACGAAGGCGGACTTTCGGAGTAGGTGATGGGGCCGGCCGAGCTCCGCAGGCGCGGGTACTCGCGGGTGTGTAGCGCGGCGTGCTGCTCGAGGCGGGACGCGGTGGCCGTCGCCGCCAGGCGGGGTGACACCGTGGGCGAGACGCTCGCCGCGGACCCGCCCGCGCCAGTCCAGCCGTGCACGGTGAAGAGCGTGTCCGCCGCCGGGCTGTACACGAGGCTCGGGTTCAGCGCTGTGAAGACGTAGCGGTTAGTGCCGGCGGGGAGCTGCAGGCAGAGGGTGGCGAGCTGCTCGCGGGTGAGCACGCGGCTCTCGCCCACCTGGAGGTCGATCGTGGTGGCGACTTTCAGGGCACCCGTGTGGCTCAGCGTGCCCGCCTGTATCTCGATCGGGCGGCCGTCGACCTCGCAGGGGCGGGCGGCGGGCATGGCGAAGCGCGCTTCGGTGGCGGTGCGCGACGTCCAGGTGACCGCGGCGCCATCGACCGTGATGCTCGCAGGCAGCTGGTCCAGGTGGGCACCCGTGAGGCTGCCGACGCCGCCGGCCGTGAGGACGGCCCCGCTGATGGAGGGCGTCTGCACCACGGGGGGCTTCTTGTCGCCGCCGGCGGGGTTCTGGCAGCCGGCCTGCACGGCAAGGACGAGGGCGAGGAGGAGCGGGCTGCGGACCACGGGCTTCATGCTGGGTCGCTGCTGCGGGTGGGAGAGCCGCACGCGGGCGCGAACCGGCTCGGAGGAGACTGGCGGATAGGGGATGTACGGACGCGCGGCACGCCGGAGCGTACCGCACACTTAGAAACATAGCACGTTTTTATTTGGCTGAAAAGCGTTCTCTCACGCCGCCGAATGCTACAGGGGCGACGCGTCCATCATCTCGGCGCGCAGGTGGCCGAGGCGCTCGCGGAGCTGCGTGCGGGCGCGGTGCATCCGGCTCTTCACCGTTCCCACGGGTACGCTGAGCGCCTCGGAGATCTCCTCGTAGGGGTGCCCCTCGAGCTCATGGAGGCGGAACGGCTCGGCGAAGATGACGTCCATCTGCCCCAGCTCGCGCTCGACCTGCGCGCGGATCTGGCGCCGGTAGGTGAAGTCGTCCGGCCGCACCTCCACGGACTGTCCTTCGGTGAGCGCCTGCACCACGGAGGGATCGCCCTCCAGGTCCGTCATCGTATGCACGCGGCGGCGCGACTCGGTGCGCCCCTCGTTGATGGTGAGGTTCCCGGCGATGGCGTGAATCCAGACTGAGAATGGCTTACCGGGATCGTAGCGCTCGCGGTTGTTGTGCACGCGCATGAAGACGATCTGCGTCAGGTCGTCCGCACGGGTGCGGTCGTTGATCCGCTTGAAGAAGTAGCCGCGGATGCGCGAGCGCCAGCGCGTATGGAGGATCTGGAAGGTCATCTCGCACCCCGTCCTGCCATAGTGCGCCATCAGTTGCTCGTCGGCGGGGCCGGTTCTGGCCTCGCCGCCGAACTGCAGGGGAGCGTCTTCGATCAGGTGAAGAGCGGCTCTTTGTGGAAGGGGGGTGGGCTCGTCGAGGTGGAGGCGGTCCGTCTGCATCGGGGTTCTCCGGGGTTACCGCTGGTCCGGCGGGGGAATCTAGTGGCGCAGGGGGGTGGACCCGAGTATAAACACCTCGTTCACTTTGCGCAACGGGGTAAGCACGTTATCGTTTTCTGGAAGTGCCATGACTGGCCGAGAGTGTCGCATCCCAGTCCAGTGCGCCGGGCCTTCCCCAGCTCTAGGATAGGCGGGTGGTTGTCACACGATCCTCTCAAAGCAGAAAGGATCACGAGTACAAAGTTGCGTTGATGGATACACATCTTTCCCGTACCAGCAAGTGCCGTCGCCGGACAGGAGGAAACTTTCAGAATGCGGCGGCGTATCCCCGCAGACGGGGCGGATGGTTGTGCTATCCTCCCCCGCCCCCGATACTTCTGCTGCCCCGACGCCCCGGGGGTGGGACTGCGGGGCGCGTCCTTCAACCGCATCCGGATTCGTGGCTTCCCCCAACACCCGGAGCGCCGCGGGAGTGGCCAAGCGCCGCACCCCCGCCAAGGCCTCCGCCAAGAACGAGACGCTGGAGTGGGTCAAGTCGGTCGGCATCGCCGTCGTCCTGTTCCTCTTCATCCGCACCTTCCTGGTGCAGGCGTACTCCATTCCGTCCGAGAGCATGGAGCGCACGCTCCTGGTGGGCGACTACCTGATGGCCAACAACGCCATCTTCGGCGCGCACCTTCCCCTGGTGGACGTGGCGCTCCCCGCCATCCGCGACCCGCGGCCGGGGGAGATCGTGGTCTTCCGCCCGACGTACAACAACCCCATCATCGACGTGGTGAAGCGGGTGATCGGCACGCCGGGCGACACGATCCAGATGAAGGACAAGGTGATGTTCCGCAACGGCAAGCGGTTGAACGAGCCGTACGCCATCTACGAGCAGGCGCCCGACGAGCCGCTCGAGGTGCAGGAGCCGGAGGCGCCCACCTGGCACCGGCGGGCGCTGGCACCCGGCGCCGACCCGCGCAGCTACCAGCCGACGCGCAACAACTGGGGGCCGCTGGTGGTCCCACCCGGGCACTACTTCCTGATGGGCGACAACCGCGACCACTCGCTGGACTCGCGCTTCAAAGGCTTCATTCCGCGCGAGGTGATCCGCGGGAAGCCGATGTTCCTGTACTACTCGTACGACAAGACTTCGCCGGACGCGCTGCCGTTCGTGACGGAGGTGCGCTGGGGACGGATCGGGAACCTGATCCGCACCGCCAGCGGCAACTAGCCCGGGCGTGAGCTCCGCGGAAGCCCCGCACCCGCCCGGCCCGCGGGGAGGCGCGCCCGTACGCTCCATCCTCGCGCTGCGGCGCGACGTGCTGGGGATGCTGGAGCGGATGCACCGCCGCTACGGCGACGTGGTACGCTGGCGCGTCGGCGCGATCCCCTTCTATCTCGTCGCGGACCCCGAGGGTGTGCGCGACGTGCTGGTGACGAGGCACCGGCTCTTCATCAAGAGCCGGGCGCTTCAGCGTGCCCGCGTGCTGCTGGGCAACGGGCTGCTGACCAGCGAGGGCGACTTCCACCTGCGGCAGAGGCGGCTGGCGCAGCCTGCCTTTCACCGCGAGCGGATCGCGGCGCTGGCGGGGGAGATCGCCGCCCTTTCCGCGCGGACGGCGGAGGGGTGGACGGCCGGCGCCACGGTGGACGTCGGCCGCGAGATGAACCGGATGACGCTCGCCATCGCCGGGCGCACGCTGTTCGGGGCGGCGGTGGAGGAGGAAGCGGACGAGATCGGCCGGGCGCTGACCGATGCGCTCGGCCTCTTCACGCCCCTGAGCAACCCGCTGGCCCCGCTCCTGGACCGGCTCCCCGTCCCCGGCACGCTCCGCTTCCACCGCGCGCGCGAGCGGCTGGACTCCACCATCCTGCGCATCGTGGAGGAGCGGCGGAGGAGCGGGGTGGACCGGCCGGACCTTCTGGGGCTGCTGCTCGCCGCGCGCGACGAGGAGGGGGACGGCGGCGGGATGACCGACGAGCAGCTTCGCGACGAGACGCTGACGCTATTCCTGGCCGGGCACGAGACGACGGCCAACGCGCTGTCCTGGACGTGGCACCTGCTGGGCGCCAATCCGGAGGCCGAGGCGCGCTTCCACGCCGAGATCGACTCGGTGCTCGGCGGCCGCACGCCCGGCGCGGAGGACGCAGCCGCGCTCCCGTACACGCGCGGGGTGTTCGCGGAGTCGATGCGGCTCTTTCCGCCGGCGTACCTGATCGGGCGGGAGCCGAAGGAAGACTTCGAGCTCGGCGGGTTCCGCATCCGGCGGGGGTCGGTGGTGCTGGTCAGCCCGTGGCTCGCGCAACGCGACCCGCGCTTCTGGGATGCGCCGCTGGAGTTCCGGCCGGAGCGGTGGACGCCCGAGGCGGAGGCGGCGCTTCCACGGTTCGCGTACTTCCCGTTCGGCGGGGGGCCGCGGAAGTGCATCGGCGAAGGGTTCGCGTGGATGGAAGGGATCCTTGCCCTGGCGACGCTGGGTCAGCGGTGGAGGCTGCGGCCGGTGCCGGGCGTGGGGCCCAGGCCGGAGCCGCTGATCACGCTGCGCGCGAAGGGGTTGAGGATGAGGCTGGAGCCGCGGGGTGCGTTGCGCGAGTCGGGATCGTAAAGGGTCTCACGCGGAGGCGCGGAGACGCAGAGAGGTGGCGCAGAGGAAAGCGTGCTCCGTTCGATGGCGGGAACTTACAACGCGCGGTTGCGATGTCTGGGGATGATTCGGTCTGGGAGGCGGGGGAGGTGGCGGCGGCGCTGGAGCACTACCTGGGGCTCGATGGGGTGACGGCGGATGCGCTGGAGGAGCGGCTGCGGGACGCGGGTGTGCTGGAGAGGGTGCCTGTCCGCGAGGGGGCGGACGAGGCGGCTCGCTTCCAGGTGCTCGCGCTGGCGGCTCAGGACCTGTGGCTGGCGGAGCGCTTCCGCGATCGGAGCACGGACGCGGCGCACTTCGGGCGACTGCGGGGGCGGTTCTTTGCGGCGCTGCGCGTGCTGGGCGAGCACGGGGCGGCGCTGGAGCGGGCCGGGCTCGTCATCCTTCGCCCCGATCAGCCCTGGATCGCGCCGCTGCTGGCGGAGGCGCTGGCGACCGCGCCCGTCCGCATCGATGCGCAGGGTCCGGTGCTGGTGATGATGGCGCTGGAAGGTAATTAGCCTTTCCTCTCTCGATCGACGATCATGGAATCGGGACGTCTGGAAGCGTTCAGCGACGGCGTGCTCGCGATCATCATCACCATCATGGTGCTGGAGTTCAAAGCGCCGCATAGCCCGGAGCTGGCGGCGCTCCGCCCCCTCGCGCCGGTGGCGCTGAGCTACCTGCTGAGCTTCGTGTACGTCGGCATCTACTGGAACAACCATCACCATATGCTCTACGCCACCCACCGGATCGACGGCCAGGTCCTGTGGGCGAACCTGCACCTGCTCTTCTGGCTGTCGCTGGTGCCGTTCGTGACCGGGTGGATGGGCGAGAACCACTTCGCGCCCGTGCCCACCGCGGCGTACGGCGTGGTGCTCCTGATGGCGGCGGTCGCGTACACGATCCTGCAGCGGATCATCGTCGCGACGCAGCCCGCCGAGTCGATTCTCAGGGACGTTCTGAGCCACGACGTCAAGGGGATGCTGTCGCTGCTCATCTACGTCGCCGCGATTCCCGTCGCGCTTATGCGCCCGTGGATGGCGGGGGTGATGTACTCCGTGGTGGCGCTGATCTGGGTGGCGCCGGACCGCCGCATCGAACGGGCGCTCATGGCGGAGGGCCGCCCCACGCGCGGATGAGCTCCGCTGGACGCCCTATTCGCGGCTTGTAGTTCTCTCGGTGCTCTCTGTGTGAGGCTTTTCTGGGCCTATCAGACCGGAGGGCCGCTGTCGAGCTCGGGCGGGTTCTCGGGGGTGGGAGGCGGGGCGTTGAGCGCCTCCTCCTGCTCCCGCTTTTCGTCGATCTGGCCGTTGGACGCGATCTCGCACCACTGGTCGAGGACGGGATGGCAGTGCACCAGCTCCACGAGGCTCGGATCGAACTGGCGTCCGGCGCCCTTCTTCAGCCGCTCGAACGCCTCGTCCACCGGCATCCCATCCTTGTACGCGCGCGGCTGCGTCATCGCGTCGAACGCGTCCGCGATGGCGATGATGCGCGCGCCGAGGTGGATCTCTTCGCCACCGCAGCCGCGGGGGTAGCCGCTGCCGTCCCAGCACTCGTGGTGCGATGCGACGACCTCCGCGATGCCGGGGTGGATCGGCTCCAGCGGCTCCAGGATGCGGGCGCTCAGGTGCGGATGGAACTCCATCTCCGTACGCTCGTCCTCGCTGAGCGGGTCGCGCGAGTGGACGATGTGGAAGAAGCGGTCGTCGATCTTCCCCATGTCGTGCAGCAGCGCGCCCACGCGGAGCGTCGCCAGCTCGCGGCGCTTCATCCCGTACCGCTGCGCCAGGGCGAAGCTCAGGTCCGCGACGCGGCGGCTGTGGCGCGCGGTGATGGCGTCATCGGCCGTAAGGGCGTTGAGGAGTACGTCCACCAGGATGCGGTGCGTGACCCTCTCGCGCCGCGACCGGCGAAAGGAATCCGCCACCCACGCCGCCGCAACCACCGCGATCCCGGCGAGCCCTCCCCACGCGACGCCGCGCCCCGCTTCATCCTTCCTCATTCCCCTTTCCCGGTTGAGTGCCGGACGCGCGCCAGTGCAGAAGATGCGCCACGGAACCGTTCGTGCGCTGGCGGCGACCCGCGGGGCCCGGGGGGGGTACAACGAGGAGGGAGCCGGCCCGGGCCGGCGCTACACGACGAACGATTGGAGGCAGGATGTCTGAAGCGACGCAGGACTTCACCCCGCTGGAGAAGCCGCACGACGAGTGGCGGCGCGAGCTGACGCCGCAGCAGTACGCCGTGCTGTTTGAGGAGAGCACGGAGCGCGCCTTCACCAGCCCGCTGAACGACGAGAAGCGCGCGGGGACTTTCGTGTGCGCGGCCTGCGGGCTTCCGCTCTTCACGTCGGACACCAAGTTCGACAGCGGCACGGGGTGGCCGAGCTTCTTCGACCCCATCCCCGGCCACCTGGAGACGAGGCGCGACTTCAAGCTGATCTGGCCGCGCACCGAGTACCACTGCGCGCGCTGCGGCGGGCACCAGGGGCACGTCTTCACCGACGGGCCGGCGCCCACCGGAAAGCGCTACTGCAACAACGGGGTGGCGCTCCGCTTCGAGCCGCGGGAAGGCTGACACCACCACGCGCGCCGCTCCCGGGATGGGGCGGCGCGCTGCTTTTCCACGGAGACATCCACGTGCACTCGATCCCGCTGACCTTTCCAGGCGCATCCGGGGCGCGCCTTTCCGCCCGGCTGGACCTGCCGCCGAGCGGGGAGCCGCGCGCCTGCGTGCTGCTGGCGCACTGCTTCACCTGCTCCAAGAACCTGAACGCCGTGGTCAACATCGCCCGCGCGCTCAACGGCGAGGGGCTGGCGGTGCTGCGCTTCGACTTCACGGGGCTGGGGGAGAGCGAGGGCGAGTTCGCGGAGACCAACTTCACCACCGCCGTGGCCGATCTGGTCGCGGCGGCGGAGTTCCTGGCGGCGCGCGGAATGGCGCCCGCGCTCCTCGTGGGCCACTCGCTCGGCGGCGCCGCGGCGCTGGTGGCGGCCGGGCGCATCCCCTCCCTGCGCGCCGTCGCGACGCTCTGCGCGCCCTCCGATCCGTGGCTCGTGACGGGGCTTCTCGGAGAATCGCGCGAGCGGATCGAGGCGGATGGAGCGGCCACCGTGCGCATCGGCGGGCGGCCTTTCGTCGTCAAGCGGCAGCTCCTGGACGACCTGCGCGGCGCCCGCATCGACGAGGCGCTGGCCCAACTGGAGCTTCCGCTCCTCGTGCTCCACTCCGCCGAAGACCGGGTGGTGGCGCTGGAGCACGCGATGAAGATCTTCCAGGGAGCGCGCGGCAGCCGGAGCTTCATCTCGCTGGACGGCGCGGACCACCTGCTGAGCGACCGCGACGACGCGCGCTACGCCGGCCGGACGATCGCGGCGTGGGCATCGCGCCACCTTCCCAAGCTCCCCCACCCGAAGCTGGAGGAGCTTCCCGACGCCGGCGAGGTGCTGACGGTGACGGGTTCGTCCGGCTTCCGCACGGCGATCTCGGCCGGGCGGCACGTGTTCGTGGCCGACGAGCCCCTCGCCGTCGGCGGCGCGGACGCGGGGCCGACGCCGTACGACTACCTGATGGCCGGGCTGGGCGCGTGCACCGGGATGACGGTCAAGATGTACGCGGAGCGGAAAGGTTGGCCGCTGGAGGAGGTCTCGGTGCGGATGCGCCACGGCAAGGTGCACGCGCTGGACGAGGCTCGATGCGCATCCGGCACGCCGTGCGTGGACCACATCCGGCGCGAGCTGATCCTGGAGGGCCCGCTCACTCCGGATCAGCGCGAGCGACTGCGCGAGATCGCCGACCGCTGCCCCGTGCACCGCACGATGACCGCGGCGGCGCAGATCGAGACGGCGCTGGTGTAGGCCCTCACCCCCGTCTCGTTACACTCGACTGCCCCCTCTCCCGATAACAGGAGAGGGCTGCGCCCTCCTGTCATCGTGAGAGGGGGCGTGGGGCGTGGCACCTTTACCTGGTGGCGTACCAGTAGAGGGCGGCGCCCAGCGGAGCGAAGATCCAGTAGTCGCGCGGGGCGATCCACCACCACGTCGGCGCGTGCCACCAGATGTGGTCGCGGGTGAAGCGGCGCAGGCCGAACGCGGGGTTGAAGACGAACCAGAGGAAGTCTTCGGCGATCCAGAAGAAGATCAGAAAGGCGAGGATCCGCGCCTCTCCGCGCAACGACGGGGGCGCGAAGCCGAGCGCGAAGGGGAGGTGCGCCATCACCAGCACCCACGCGTGGACCCACAGGTGGTAGCCGGTGAGCGGACGCCCGCTGAAGAACAGCTTCGTCCAGCGGTTCTCGATCCGCCACGTCGGGAGGTTGGAGGCCCAGCCGCCCTCCCCTCCCTCGATCTGGATCTCGAGCAGGGCGAAGGCGGCCGCGGCGGCCAGCACCGCGCCAAAGAACCAGAGGTGCGTCAATCGAGGTGCCGGTGCGTGGGGGCGTCTTTCGCGAATAACCCAGCGCGGGGGCACGCTGCGTGCCGCGGCGATCCGTCCAACGAGTTGTGCCCACTGCCGCGGAGAGCACATGGAGAGACCCGGAGTCCTGATCGTTTCCGCCTCCACCGGCACCGGGCACCTGCGCGCCGCGGAGGCGCTGCGAGCCGCCTTCGCCGAGCTGGACCCCGCGCTCCGGGTGGAGCACGTGGACCTGCTGACGCTGGCTCCGCGTTGGGTGCGCGCGCTGTACGGCGCGGGGTTCGAGATGATCGCCGCGCGCGCGCCGCGGGTGTGGGAGGGGATCTACCACCTCACCGACGGGATGGACCACGACCGGGCGCACTGGGCTCCGGCGGCCCGCCGCATCCTCTTTCGCGCCTTCCAAGATCTCGTACTGACGCGTCCGTGGAGCGCGTGCCTGTGCGCCCACTTTCTCCCCTGCCAGCTCGCCGCGGGACGGCCCGGGTGGCCGCCGTTCGCGCTCGCCATCACCGACTTCACCCTGCACCGCGTCTGGGTGCAGCCGGGCGTGCGGCGCTACTTCGTCGCGACGGACGCGCTTGCGGACGAGCTGCGGCCTCGGGCGCGCGGGGCGGCAGTGGAGGTGACCGGCATTCCCATCGATCCGTCGGTGGCGCGGGTCCCCGGGTGTGCGGATGCGCGGGCCGAGTGGGGGCTGCACCCGGAGCGGCCGGTAGCGCTGGTGGCCGGCGGCGGGCTGGGGATCGGAGTGGAGGAGGCCGTCTTCGCCGCGCTCGACGGGGCCGATCCGGCGGCGACCATCGTGGCGGTGTGCGGGAGGAACGACGTGGCGCGCGCGCGGCTGGAGACGCTGCGGCTTCAGCCCGAGCGCCTGCGGGTGCTCGGCTACGTGCGCGGGCTGCCGTCGCTGATGTCCGCGGCGGACGTGGTGGCGACCAAGGCCGGCGGACTGTCGGTGAGCGAGGCGCTCGCGCTCGGCCGCCCCCTCCTCCTCACCAGACCCATCCCCGGCGCGGAGGAGGGGAACACGCGCGCCCTGGAGCGGAGCGGCGCCGCGCTCGCCGGCCGCAGCCGGGGCGAGATGACCGCCGCCTTCGCCCGCGTCTTCTCCGAGCCCGGCCTTCTCCCGCGCCTCTCCGCCGCCGCGACCGCACTGGGCCGGCCGTTTTCCGCCCGCACGGTGGCCGAGAGCGTGCGGCGGGAATACGTCAGGTAGGGAAGTGCCGGGCGTCTATGCGGCCACGGCCGACCTCGAGGATGCCACCGCGTCCAGCAGCGCCAGCTCGCGGATGTACATCGGACGCAGGAGGCGCGGCATGAGCCAACGCTCCAGCGCTCCGCCGATGCCCCCGCGCGGCGGCATCTTCGTGGCGATGGTGACGTGGGACTGCCGCCCGTCCGCGCGCGGCTCCACGGTGAACGAGGTCGCGTACCCGTTGTCGTTCGTCTCGACCAGCACGCGCCCCGGTTCGGGCTCGCTCACGACGGCGCGATCGTGCACCACCTTGCCCAGCATCCTGATCCCGACGCGGATCACGGTTCCGCTGCCCGTGCCGCCCTCCTCCACCTCCAGCGACACGAACGGCGGCCGCGGGATGATGCGGGTGTGGCCCTCGTGGTAATCGGCGATCAGCGCGTACACGTCATCGGGCGCCGCATCGATCAGTGCCGAGGCCGAAAATTCGAAGGGGGTCATGGCATCCTCCCGTGTTGGAGAAGTCATCGGATTGCCCCGACGATACCCATCCGGCGGATGCGATGCATGGGGCGGCTGACCCGGTCGGTGGGCGAACGGAAGGATCCCTCAGCCCAGCGCGCGGAAGAAGAGGCTGAACGCCTTCCTGGCGGCGGGCGTGAGGCGGGTGCGGCTCCAGGCGTCGGCGGCTTTGCGGATGACCTCGGCCTGCGTGGGATAGGGGAAGATGGTCGCGCCCACTTTGCCCAGCCCGATTCCGGCGGTCATCGCCTGGGTGATCTGGCTGATGAGGTCGCCTGCGGGGGCGGCGACGAGGGTGGCGCCGAGGATGCGGTCCGTGCCGGCCTTAAAGGTGCACGCGAAGGAAGCCGTCTTCCTCGCCGTCGAGGCGCGCGCGGTCCACCTCGCGCATGGGGATGGTGATTGTCTCGGCGCCCTGCTCCTTCGCCTTATCCGCAGTGATGCCCATGTGCGCCACCTCCGGCGCGGTGCAGGTGCAGGGGATAACCAAACTGGCGGCCCTTAACGGAGGTTACCCCACCATTGTGTTGAGCGCCTGCACAGAGACCCTCTACCAAGTCGCGCAGGGTGCGCCAAGTGCAGGGGTGGTAGGGTGCGTGATCCGGCTGCACTCCTTATTAATAAGACATCGGGTCTAAATCCCCTCTGTAGCGAACTGAAGTGACGCACCCAACCTGCGCAGATCTGCTTCGGCAGCTCAATGAATTGGATGAGCACCCGCGCGTCGAGGCGAAGACCTCCTCTCAAGCGGGGAAGTCAACGCTCCAGACGGTGTGTGCTCTGTCAAACGAGCCCGGTCTTGGCGGTGGATACCTGCTCTTGGGCGTCGAGCGTACACCTGACCTTTTCGACCGTGAGTACCGTGCCGTCGGCATCGCTGATCCAGACAAGGTGCAGGCTGACCTTGCATCCCAATGTGCGTCGATGTTCAATCGCATCGTGCGCCCTGAGATGTGGTCGGAAGTTGTAGACGGTGAGGTTCTGGTCGGTGTGTTCGTCCCAGAAGTTCCGGCAGGAGACAAACCCATCCACTTCTCGGCACAAGGCCTCCCTCGGGGCGCGTACCGCCGCATCGGGTCGTCGGATCAGAAGTGTACCGAGGATGACCTTCTTGTCTTCTATCATGGCCGTCAGCATCAGACTTACGACCTGACTCCCATTCCGGATGTGGAGTTGACGGACTTGGACACCGACGCGATTGCGGAGTACCGGCGTGAGCGTGCGCGTGCAAATGCGTCCGCGGAGGAGTTGCGCTGGTCAGATGCTGAGCTGCTCCGTGGCCTGGGCTGCCTTGTGCGCCATGAGAGCAGGATGGTGGCCACCGTCGCCGGTGTCCTGCTGTTCGGGACTCGCGCAACGCTCAGGCGCACCTTCCCGATGATGCGCCTCGATTATATCCGCGTTCCCGGCCGCGAGTGGATCACGGATCCTGAAACTCGGTTCGAGACGCTGGATATGCGCGATCCGCTGATGCGTCTCATCCGACGGGGAGAGGCCGCGATCATGGACGACATGCCCAAGCAGTTTCGCCTTCCAGAGGGCGAACTGCAGCGTCGGGACCTGCCTCGGATTCCAGACCGCGTGGTACGCGAGGCCGTCGTCAACGCGCTAATGCATCGCACCTACCGCACCCACGGGGCGACGCAGATCATCCGCTACTCCAACCGTGTGGAGATCCGCAATCCGGGGCACTCGCTCAAACCTGAGGACCAACTCGGTGAGCCCGGGTCGCAGACTCGCAACCCTGCCATCGCCGCGATCCTGCACGAAACCCTCTTCGCTGAAACGAAGGGGAGCGGCGTTCGGGTGATGCGTGAGCTGATGCGCCAGACGAACCTCGCTCCACCTACCTTCGAGTCGGATCGCGAACGGGATCAGTTCACCGCCACGCTGTTCTTTCACCATCTGCTCAGCGAGACAGATCTCGCCTGGTTGTCGAATTTCTCCGACTCCAACCTATCAACCGATGAAGCCAAGGCGCTCGTTCATCTACGGGAGGCGGGACGGATTTCAAATGCGATCTACCGTGAGCTGACCGGTGTAGACACGCTGGAAGCAAGCATGCGGCTGCGCCGCCTTCGTCAGCTTGGATTTCTCCGCCAGCACGATCGAGGCTCCGCAACTTACTACACCGCGACAGACCGCCTCCTGAATCCGAGCCGTCGCGCATCTGTAACGCGAATTGCCGACGCTGCGGATGCAAGAGAATTCAGCGCTGCAGAATCCGGGGAGTTCGAAATCAAATCCGGGGAGTTCGTAACGCAATCAGGGGAGTTGTCATTTGAATCAGGGGAGTTCGGAAATCAATCTGAGGAGTTGTCGCCAGAACTGCGCGCAGTGATACGCACACTGAAACGGAGAACGCCGCAACCCGAATTGCGTGCACTCATCTACCGCATCTGCAGCGAGCGCCCGTTTGGATCGGAATCCCTCGCCCGGCTTCTGCAGCGCGAGCAAGCGTACGTCGTAGAGAAGTATCTGGCACAGATGATCCGGGACGGAGAATTGGAGTACACGATCCCAGGCAAACCCAACGATCCGCGACAAGCCTACCGCGCTCCTGCGAAATCGTCCGGTGGAACTGAGGTGAGCGGATGAAGAAGGCAGCCGTGGACACGCTAGTCCGCGGCTGACTTTGTTCTGTTCACTCCCCTGCCGCAATCAGGCGCTCACGTGGAGTTCCCCCGCCCGTTAAGCGAACAAACCGTATGGGAGGGTCGTGCCTTGTAGGATGGGAATCATATCTAACGCAGCGCGCGGAAGAAGAGGCTGAACGCCTTCCTGGCGGCGGGCGTGAGGCGGGTGCGGCTCCAGGCGTCGGCGGCTTTGCGGATGACCTCGGCCTGCGTGGGATAGGGGAAGATCGTCTGGCCCACTTTGCCCAGCCCGATGCCGGCGGTCATCGCTTGGGTGATCTGGCTGATGAGGTCGCCGGCGTGGGAAGCGACGAGGGTGGCGCCGAGGATGCGGTCCGTGCCGGCCTTCAGGTGCACGCGAAGGAAGCCGTCCTCCTCGCCATCGAGGCGCGCGCGGTCCACCTCGCGCATCGGGATGGTGATGGTCTCGTCGCCCTGTTCCTTCGCCTCGCCCGCGGTGATGCCCACGTGCGCCACTTCGGGCGAGGTGTAGGTGCACCAGGGGATCACCAGGTCGGACGCCTTGCCGCGGCCGAAGAAGAGGGCGTTCCGCACCACCATGCGCGCCTGGGCATCGGCGGCGTGGGTGAAGCGATACTTCGACGCCACGTCTCCGATGGCGTAGATGCGCGCGCTGGTGGTGCGCATATGCTCGTCCACCGTCACGCCGTGCTCGTTCCACTCCACGCCCGCGGCTTCCAGCCCCATGTGTTCCACATTCGGCGCGCGGCCGGCGGCGATCAGGAGGTGGCTGGCGTCGATGCTCGCGGCCGCTCCGCCCCGCGTCCAGCGCACGTTGACCGTCGCACCGTCGCGCGCCACCCGCTCCACCTTTACTCCCAGCACGATCTCCACACCGTCGCGGCGGAGCGCGTCCGCGACGATGGCCGCGGCGTCGGGGTCGTCGTGGGGGAGGATCTGGTCCTTGTCGTCCAGTACGGTGACGCGGCTGCCAAGGCGAACGAACGCCTGCGCCAGCTCGCACCCGATCGGCCCGCCTCCGATGACGACGAGGTGCTCCGGGCGCTCCGTCAGCGAGAAGATCGTCTCGTTCGTCAGGTAGCCCACCTCCGCCAGCCCAGCGATGCGCGGGACGGCGGGGCGCCCTCCGGTGGCAACCACCGCGCGGCGGAAGCGAAGTCGCGCGCCTCCCACCTCCAGCGCATCCCCGGACACGAAGCGCCCCTCACCGAGAAAGACGTCGACCCCCAACTCATCGCGGAAGCGGCGCGCGCCATCCACCGGACTCAGGTCGGCGCGGATGCGGCGCATGCGCTCCATCGCAGCGGCAAAGTCACCGTCGCCGGCGGAGGGCGGACCGCCGAAGCGCTCCGCGGCGTCGGCGGCCGCCTTCCACCCGCGGGCAGCGCGGATCAGCGCCTTGGAGGGGACGCACCCCACGTTCAGGCAATCGCCGCCCATCAGCCCGCGCTCCACCAGCGCCACGCGCGCCCCCAGCGCCGCGCCGATGGCCGCCGTCACCAGCCCCGCCGTCCCCGCGCCGAGCACCACCAGGTGATAGCTCGACTTCGGAGTGGGGTTGCTCCACGAGGATGGATGCACCGTCTCCAGCAGGCGCCGGTCGTGCTCCCCCACGGGCGCTTCGGCGAGTGGCAGGATGCGCGGCGCGGCGGAATCGGCGGTGTTCATCGAGCGAATCTCCAGGAACGGGCAATCAGGATCTTATCACGGTGATACGAACGTCAACCTGCTCGTGGATCGTGCCGCGTCTCCGCGCCTCCGCGTGAGACCCATCGTGCCGTCGCACCTTGCGCCCGCACCGCCGGAGAGCTACCCGAATCGGCGGACGCATGGATATCCTCGCACACACGTCGGCGATGACATCACCCAACCTGACCGTCGCCATCGCGCAGGCCGAGGTCGCGCCTGACCTGGCAGCCGGGCTCCAGCGCACGGCCGAGCTGGCGCGAGAGGCGGCGGAGCGCGGCGCGCAGCTCGTCGCCTTTCCGGAGACGTGGCTCCCTGGCTATCCGGCGTGGCTGGACGTGTGCCGCGACGCCGCGCTCTGGGACCACGCGCCCACCAAGGCCGTATTCGCGCGGATGGCGCGGGACAGCGTCGCGATCCCCGGCCCCGCCGCCGACTCGCTCGCCGCCATCGCGCGGGATGCTGGGAGCACGATGGTGGTGGGCGTGAGTGAGCGCGTGGAGGCGGGTCCCGGCCGCGGTACGCTCTTCAACTCGCTCCTCACCTTCGCGCCCGACGGGCGGCTGCTGAACCACCATCGCAAGCTGGTGCCCACCTACACCGAGCGCCTGGTGTGGGGCCCCGGCGACGCCGAAGGGCTCCGCGCCGTCGACACCCCCGCCGCGCGCGTCGGCGGACTGATCTGCTGGGAGCACTGGATGCCGCTCGCTCGCCAGGCGATGCACGACTCGGGCGAGGACGTGCACGTGGCCGTGTGGCCGACCGCGCACGAGATGCACCAGGTGGCCAGCCGACAGTACGCCTTCGAGGGGCGCTGCTTCGTCCTAGCCGTGGGCGGGCTGATGCGCGCATCCGCCCTGCCGCCCGAACTGGAGCCACACCCCGGCCGCATCGCGTCGCCGGACGCGTGGGTGCTGCGCGGCGGGAGCTCCATCATCGGCCCCGACGGCCGCTACATCGCGGAGCCGGTCTACGACGAGCCCCGACTGATCGTGGCGGAGCTCGACCTCGGCCGCATCCGCGAGGAGTCCATGACGCTGGACGTCAGCGGCCACTACGCGCGCAGCGAGCTCTTCGACTTCGCGCCCCGCCGCTCCGGCAGGCGCAGCGCGGGCGAGGGTTGAACGACGATCTAAGAAGATGCACACAGAAACGATGACGACCATCCTGCTCCTGATCGTATCCAACGTCTTCATGACGTTCGCGAGGTTTGCGTAGTATGCATTCTGTTCAGATGACCTTAAACGCGCTATTTGAAAACTAATAGATTTCTAGGCTCGCTGTTCATTGTTCAAAATCACCGAGGATACCAATTGTTCAAACCCACGTGCGGTTCGCAGCGAACCGACTCCGCGGGCCTACTTCGCCGCGCATCCTGGAATGCTGAAGTTGTACAATCCCGCCTGCTACGCCCCATCGGAGTCGCCGTGGACCGCAAGTCATCAGAACGAGCTGCACGTCCTTGCAGAGCACTCCCTCTGCGACCCGAGCATTTGCCTGCTGCGTTGGACACTCACGACAAATTGCACGGGGGCGCCATGAAAAAATACCCACGGACTTCCGGTTTATGTCCAATGAACGGGTGAATGTGCGGGCGCACGCGTGTATGCTCGAGTATTAGGACGCAACACCCCGGAAAGTGACTTTAGCTCCTGAGCGTAAACGGCGCACATGAATTGGCAATTTTCAGCAGCTGACCTCCTGTCCTCACGAAAGTGCGGATCCTCGTGAACCAACGGCACTCCCGAGGTCTAGGGGCAGCCAAAGATCGCGAAATCACCTCACATTTTTGTCAGGGGGAGTTCTTCGAAGCCGCACGGCGGCACCTTCGCTCGTAAAACGGCTTTGCTTTATTGCGGAGTGTTTTCCTGAAATTGTGGAGCTAATTCTGTTCCGAGAAGCGAACCTGCGGCGAAGTAACTTGCAGAAGAAACACGGTCTGACCGCTCATCACTGGCGGCGGACACTCGCGCACGGCATGCAACATGTCGGGGATCTGGCGGTCCGGGTCGAACCCGGCACATTTCCCATGCTTTCCCGCCGCAACGCATAGCGCTGAGGGTTGGTTCGCGGGCAGATGGAAGTCGCTGCTGGAACGTGGGACCACGGAACTCGTCCCCGCACTTTGAATACTGTCCACGATGTGAGGCGGCACTGACTGAAGTATATGAGGAGACTTATAGCGAACCTTCCGGCGTCAACTACGACCACGGCGAAACCGGAAGTACGCCTACACGACGCTAGCGCTGCGCCGATTAAGCGAGCGTACCGTCCCGGTTGAGACAGAGGAACCCAAGTTGCGCCCGCAATTACCCGACACGTGCAAGTGACACAGAATTCGTGGAGCCAAGGGCTACGACTACGGTTCGAAGCGAGCGATGACTGCTGGATCGATTGGGCAGAGATGCTCTGGGGGCAGAAAAGGTCATAGTAGCCCCGTCGGAGGGAAACACCCCGGTTCTCCAGGCTCTCAAACTCGTACCTGAATGCGTGCATCCTTGGGATGCTTGTGAGATGCCACCCGGCTCAGGTGGGTGGATTTAGTTTATCGCGGCACCGGGGATGTGG
>DASVTZ010000013.1 GCA_036387335.1 Longimicrobium sp. | reverse complement strand
GCTGGATGCTGAGTATCGCGAGGCGCTGCAGCGGCTGCTGGCGGCGCATCTGGTGGCGCTGGAGTGCGAAAAGGATCTGGCGGATGTGATGCGGAGGGCGGAGGCGATGCTGGGGCGGGTGCGGGGGATGCACGCTGGGGGATGAATCCAGGATGAATCCCCCGGCTGGACCGACGCGAAGACCGCTGAAGCGGTCTCGTGTGCGGCGGCTTTCAGACGTTGAACAAGTGATAGAGGCACTGGAGAGATGCTCTCCGGTGCCTCCATTTTGTACCCTCTCGTAGTTCTCTCTGCGCCTCCGCGTCTCCGCGTGAGGCCCGCTGTTTAGATCAGGGCGCCACGCCGCCGGTGGTGTCGATGGGTGTGGCGGTGGTGTCGCGGCGGCCGTAGACCTGGAGCAGCGAGTCTACGTTGGCCTCGCCGGGGACGGCGGCGGCGCGGGCGCTGTCGGCGGCGGCCTTGGTGTTGAAGCCGCGCAGCGTCACCATCGCCACCTCCGGCGGGGAGCCGAAGCGGACGGGGATGAAGCCGTAGCCCACGCCGCAGGTGATGAAGAGGGTGCTCCCCTTCACGCGGAAGATGCGGCGCTTGTCGGGCTCGGGGGTGCCGGGGTAGAGCTCGGTGTTCACCCACGTCAGGCGCGGCGTGCCGGGCACCTCCATGCGGCCGCAGAAGGTGTGGCCGGTCAGGACGGCCGCGTACTTGTCTTTCGGCACCGAAAGGCCCGTGGCGGGGAAGTGGGCCAGCAGCAGCGGCGTGCGCGGACCGCCCGGGATGCCGCCGTAGATCTCCGCCTGGCGCCACTCGGGGCGGCGGGGGGTGAAGGGCTCCACTCCGGCGATGTACGCCGTGTCGCCGTTGCGGCCGAAGGGGGCGCGGGCGTTGCGAAGGACGCGCACCCCGTTGCGCTGCAGCGCTTCCACCGTGCGGATCTGCGTGCTGTCCGGCTTGCCGCCGGGGTCGTCGTCCTCGTCTTCGTGGCCCAAGACGGCGAAGACGGGAGTGCCCCGCAGCGGGGCCAGGATGCGGTCGAGCGCCGCGTAGTCGTCGCCGCGAGCCACGTAGTCGCCCAGCAGCACCACGATGTCCGGCTTCTCGGCGAGGGCGCGGCGCACGGCGGAGGTAGCGACCTTTTCGTTGTCCGGCCAGAGGCCGAGCTGGAAGTCGGAGAGGGCGGCGATCTTCATCCCGTTCCACCCGGCCGGAAGGTCGGCGACTTCGATCTCCACCGGCGTGACGCGGACGTTCTCCGCGCTGGTGGCGCCGTAGATGGCGCGCGGGTCTTCATCGCGCGCCGCGCTGTCGGTGGGCGCCAGCGCCGCCGCTTCGGGGCGCGCGTCGTCGCACGCCGGGAGCGCGGCGACGATGAGGAGGAGCAGGGTGCGGAGGGTGCTCCGCATCTGGATGCCTTGGTCTGTGATGGTCAGGGGCCGCGCGCACGCGGAACGGCCCTGCGCGGGCGCAACGCGTGTGCCACCCGCGCGGAGCTCACGCGCTGAGCGGGACCGCATCTACGCGTTCGGGCGCGACGGTGGCCTCCAGCTCGCGCGGATTCATGCGGAACCAGCGCGCGATCAGGAGGATTTCGTCCACCTGGTGCTTGGAAACGAGCGCGCTGTTCGGCTCGGGTTGGCCGAAGTGCTCCTCCGCCAATCGCGCCAGTCTCCGCTGCTCCGCCTGCGAGTCTGGCGCCGAGACGACGGCGCGCACGGTGCCGCGGCGGATCAGGTACACGCGTGGATCCACGCCGCGCGCGCAGGGCACGCGGTAGAGGAAGGTCAGGGTGTCCAGCGCCTCGCGCAGCGTGGCGAACTCGTCGCGCAGCCGCTCCAGCCGCTTGATCCGCTCGCGCACGGCGGCGGCGTACTCGAAGTCCCACCGCTCCGCCGCGGCCAGCATGCGCGCGTTGAGCCACGCCAGCGGCTCGTCCGCATGGCCGTTGAGGAAGGTGCGCAGGAGGTTCACGCGCTTGCGGTACTCGGCCTGGGAGGTGAGGCCCGCGCAGGGTCCCAGGCACAGCTTCAACTCCGCGCGGTGGCAGCCGGGGGTGCGCTCGAAGGCGAAGAGGTCCGGCTGGTCCGAGAAGCGCATCGGAGTCGTAAGCGCGCAGTCGCGCAGGCCGAGCACGTCGTTGAGCTCGCGGACCGCCTCGATCACCCGGCGCCCGCCGCGGAAGGGGCCGTAGTAGGCCGCGCGGTCGTCGCTGACGGCGGCGACGACGCCCAGCTTGGGGACGGCTCCGCCGGTGAGCTTGAGGAACGAGTACCGCCCGTCGCGCTTGTGCTGCACGTTGAGGCGCGGGCGGTAGCGCTTGATCAGCTCCAGCTCGCGCAGCAGCGCCGCGAATTCGCTCGGCTCGTAGTCCCACGCGACGGAGCCCGCCTCGTTGACGACGCGGTAGCCCTTTTCCTCGGGGCGCGCGCGGAAGTACGAGAGGAGGCGGGTGCGGATCTGCTTCGACTTACCCACGTACACGATCTCCCCATCCGGCGCCAGGAACCGGTAGGTACCGGGGAAGTTCCGGGCGTCGCGCACGGAGTCGCGCAGGGGGTGTGCGGCGGGTTTGGGCACGCGGGGGCTCGATGCCGCGGAGAACAAAAACCGAATCGCGGCAAGATAGTGCGCGTGGCGCGTTCGCGGAAGGGCGGAACTGCGGGGCTCACGCGGAGACGCGGAGACGCGGGAGAACTTCAACAGCGGGCTCACACAGAGACACAGAGCCACAGAGAGAACAACAAGAGATTTCCTCTGTGGCTTTCTGTTCCTTCTGTGTTCTCTGTGTGAGGCTTTTGCTGTTTTTATCTCGCGAGCGCGTGCTCGAGTCGCGAGGCAAGCGCGTCCGCGTCGGCGGCGAGCTCGGCGGGCTCGGTCGGTTGCGGGGAGGTGGGGGCGGCGCGGCGGGTGACGGCGTCGAGGAGGGCCTCGGCGGCGGCGCGGCCCCGTGCGTCGGTGGCGATGGAGAGGGCGTGGCGGGCGGCGGTTTCGGCCTTGCTCCAGGCGCCCATCGCCGCGGCGGCTCGGGACAGGGAGAGGATGGCGCGCACGGGCGGTGGCGCGCTGGGCTCGTCGCGCGCGGCTTCCCAGGCCTGGGTCCAGGCGTCGAGGAAGCCGTCCGCATCGTGGGTGCCGGCGGCGGCGCGGGCGAGTTCCGCGAGTACCGGGAGGCGCAGCGGCGGCGACTCGGCATCGCGCAGGGCGCGGAGGAGGGGGAGCGCGCGGGTGAAGTGGCCGCTCGCGACCCAGTGGCGCGCCACGTCGAAAGCCAGACGCGCCGTTCGGGGGTGACTCGGACCGTAGTGCTCCAGCGCCGTGGCGGCAAGGCGCACCGCCTCGCGCCGCTGTCCGCCCTCGGCGGCGGCCAAAAAGAGCTTGTGGAGTGCCCTTCCTTCCAGCTCGCGAAGGGTGTTTCTGTCGGCGGCGCGAAGTGCGCGCAGGTAGAAGCGGCGAGCGGCCGCCAGGCTCCCGCGTCTGGCGTGGAGGGAGCCCAGGCCGAGAAAGGCGCGCGCGTACGTCGCCCAGTCTCCTCGCTGCCGGGCGACGGCGACGGTGCGGCGGTACCAGGTCTCGGCACGGGCCTCTTCGGCGCGGCGGCGGGCCAGGCGCGCCACCTCGTACGCGGCTACGGCGTCCATCGGATCCGCCTGCGCGGACGCCTGCGAGAAGGCGAGGGCGGTGGAGAGCAGGCCCCGCTCGTCCGCCCACTCGGCGACGGCACGGCAGGCGGCGGCGACGCGCACGGGGTCGCCCAGACCGGGGCTGGCGGCCAGCGCCTGCAGGTCGCGCACGGCGGAGGCGAGCTCGGGCGGAAGGGCGGGGGAGGGAGTGGAGCGCGCGCCGCGCCGCTGAAAGAGGCCGGGGCGGACCTCGGGGGCCGCTTCGGCCCAGAGCGTCGCGTCGCGGAGCGCCTGCCAGAGGACGACACCGCCCTCACCGGGCACCTCGTCCAGCACGCCCAGCCCCTCGAACACCTCGGGGCCCTGCGTGAGCACCGGCGGGATACGCCAGCGGCGCTGCGTCTTGCGGCGAGCGGGGCGGAGCTTCGGTTCAGTCGGCGTGTGCATTCAGGCGCTCCGTCGGGGACACCGGCGGCACGCCCCCGTTCGCGGGGTGGCCTACCGCTGGCAGTCTTCGCAGAAAAAAGTGGATCGATTTGCCTGCACGATGCGCTGCAGAGGCCGGCTGCACACCGCGCACGGCTGGTCCTCGCGGTCGTACACGCGCAGCCGGTCGTAGAACTCGCCGCGGTTGCCGCTGGCGTCGCGGTAATCCAGGAACGTCGTCCCGCGGAACTCGATCGCCTCGCCGAGCACCTCCCGCGTCGCGCGGCGGATGCGCTCCACCTCGTCCAGGGTCAGCTCGTTCGCCGGTCGGCGCGGATCGACTCCCGCACGGAATAGCGCTTCGCTGGCGTAGATGTTCCCGACCCCCACCACACGCGCCTGGTCCATCAGCCACGTCTTCACGGCCACGCGGGAGCGGCGCGTCATCTCGAACAGCCGCTCGGCGCTGAAGTCGTCCGAAAGCGGCTCCACACCCAACCGTCCGTCGAACGCGCTCCACCCCGATTCGTCCGTCCTCCAGAGCCGGCCGAAGCGCCGCGTGTCCGCGTAGAGGAGCTCGCGCCCGCGCCCGAGCGTCATGCGCACGCCCAGATGGGTGGGGAGCGGCTCGCCCTTGCGGGGGACGAGGAGGCGGCCCGTCATCCCCAGGTTCACCAGGAGCCGGTCGCCGCGCCCCAGGTCGAAGACGATGTTCTTGGCGCGCCGCGTCACCCCGCCGATCCTCCGCCCGCGAAGCGCCGCCGCGAACTCGGCCGCGCTCTCACCCTCGATCAGGTCCGCATGGAAGACCTCGACGTCCTTGATGGTGCGGCCCCGTACCGACGACGCCAGGTCCCGGACGATGGTTTCGACTTCGGGAAGCTCAGGCACGCCCACCTCCCGCCCGCGCCACCTCGCGCCACCCGATGTCGCGGCGCAGCTGCTTTCCCTCGAACGCGATCCGCTCCGCCGCCTCCCGGCTCCGCCGCGCCGCCTCCGCGACGGTCGGCGCCAGCGCGGTGACGGCCAGCACGCGCCCGCCCGCGGTGACCAGAGCGCCTTCCTCCTCGCGCGTGCCCGCGTGGAAGACGATCACGTCGCCCCCCGCCTCAATGTCGGCCGGGAGGCTCACGGGCACGCCGGACGGATAGTCGCCTGGGTAGCCGGCGGAGGCGAGGACGGTGGTCGCGGCGGCGCCGGGGTCCCACTCCAGCCGCGCGCCGGCGATGCTCCCGCCTCGCGCGATCTCCAGCACCGGCTCCAGCAGTGACGAGCGGAGCAGGGGGAGGACGACCTGCGTCTCCGGATCTCCGAAGCGGCAGTTGAACTCCACCACGCGCGGGCCGCTCTCCGTCAGCATCAACCCCGCGTACAGCAGTCCGCGGAAGGTGCGTCCCTCCTCCGCCATTGCGGCGACGGTGGGGCGTAGGATGTCGCGCTCGACGCGCTCCATTAGCTCCGGCGTCGCGAGCGAAACCGGCGCGTAGGCACCCATCCCGCCCGTGTTGGGTCCCGTCTCTCCCTCGCCGATGCGCTTGTGGTCCTGCGCGGGGAGCATGGCGACGACGTCGGTGCCGTCCGTGAGCGCGAAGACGGAGAGCTCCTCGCCGTGCATGAACTCCTCGATCACCACCTCGGCGCCTGCGATGCCGTACGCGGTGCCGCCGAGCATCTCGCGCACCGCGGTAAACGCCTGATCGAGCGTTTCGCACACAACAACGCCCTTTCCGGCGGCCAGCCCGGACGCCTTCACCACCACCGGCGCGCCCACTTCGCGCAGGTACGCCTCGGCATCCGGAAGCTTGTCGAAGGCGCGGAAATCGGCGGTGGGGATGCCGTGGCGTTTCATCAGCGCCTTGGCGAAGCTCTTGGAGCTTTCGATGGCCGCCGCCGCCTTGCACGGCCCGAAGACGGCGAGTCCCCGGTCCGCGAAGTGGTCCGCGATCCCGGCGGCCAGCGGCGCCTCCGGGCCCACGATGGTGAGGTCGACGCCGTTGGCCTGCACCCACGCGGCGAGCGCCTGGATCTCGCCCGCCGCCAGGGGGACGGCGGTGGCCCCGCGCATCCCACCGTTGGGGTTGGTGACGTAGAACTCGGCGCCGGGTGCGTCGCGCCGCAGCTTCCACAGGAGAGCGTGCTCGCGCCCGCCGTTGCCCACGATCAGGATCTTCACGAATGCCGGTCGTCTGGAGGAGGAGGTACTCCGGTTCGGGGATGATACAGGCGCCTGGGTTGCGGATCAAATCCCCTCTGCGCCACCGCGCGAACCAGTTTGCGGCGGGCGCTTGTAAGTCCTGTTGCGCCTGTATAGTATGGCTCCATCGAGACGACGCCACCACCCGTCCCTGGAGCGCTTCCGCGGCATGAAAACGCCCCTCATCCTCTACTCCGCGAGCACCTGGCTCGCGTACTCCATCGCGGAGCGCTTCTACGGCGTGCACTACGCCTGGTGCACGGCGTTCTACGACGGCATCACCGCCCCGCGCCACTTCAACATCCCACCGAGCTCCAGCCCGGCCGAGATCTACCGAAACCTGGAGGAGGAGACACGGCGTGGCGATCTCCACAGCCGTGCAATCGAGCGGAACGCCGCCGGCATCATGACTGGGGCGGAGGCAAAGCGCGAATCTGGCGCGATCACCGCTGCGCAGTACCACCAGATCGAGGCAGTCGTGGAGGAGGCGAAGATCCCGGATTTTCGACCCGTGCTGTACGTCATTCCGTTCGACCGGCTGGAGGGAAGAGTACCGGAAGTTCCCGTTTCCGAGCGCGCCCATCCGCTCTCCCTCGAATATCGGATCGAGGATCTGCGGAGGGGGTGCTTTGATCTCCTCGAGTTACGGAGGTGAGCATGTTCGAGATCCTGAACGAGGTGCCGGAGGGCGACGCCATCCACGCGGTATACGAGACCACGCTCCAGCTCTACCAGCGCGATCGCCTGGGAACGCGTCGAGACAGAGGGTTCCCGCTCTCCGAGAACAAGCTGGCGGTACAGCTGCTAGACGAGATTGGCGAGGTGGAGGGAAAGCACGTCGCGGACCTCCCGAAGGAGAAGACGGACTACTATATCGTAGAAGTGAGCCAAACGCTGCGGCGCAGACTACGAGCGAAGCACACCGAGGCCGACGAAGCAAGGGCGGAGGCGATTCTCGAAGAGATGCGCGTGCAGTACGCCTGGCCGCACTACGGGAGACCCGAGCGCGGGGCGCCCGTGCAGCCGGAACGGCGTGCCGTGGGGTGAATGAAGAAGGGAGGCACGAGCGTCATGCCTCCCTTTCTTCATCCGCTCGACTGACTGCTTCAGGCCTTCGCCAGTGCCTGGTTGATGTCGGCGATGAGGTCGTCCGCGTCCTCGACGCCGCAGGAGAGGCGGACGAGGGCGTCGGAGAGGCCCATGGCGATGCGGCGCTCGGCGGGGACGGAGGCGTGCGTCATCAGGGCGGGGTGGCCGATGAGGCTCTCCACGCCGCCCAACGACTCGGCCAGGGCGAAGATGCGCACGTTGTTCACGAAGGCGCGCGCGCGGTCCATCGTCCCCAGCTCCACCGAGATCATCCCCGTGAAGCCGCGCATCTGCGACTTCGCCAGCTCGTGCTGCGGGTGGGAGGGCAGGCCCGGGTAGAACGCCTTCACCACCTTGGGATGCCCTTCCAGGTACTCCGCGATGCGCTGGCCGTTGGCGTTGTGCGCCTGCATGCGCAGGTGCAGCGTCTTGGTGCCGCGCAGCGCCAGCCACGAGTCCCACGGTCCCGGCACGCCGCCGGCCGCGTTCTGCAGGAAGCGGAGGCGCTCGTGCAGGTCGTCGTTCGACGTGACGAGCATCCCGCCCACCATGTCCGAGTGGCCGTTGATGTACTTCGTCGTGGAGTGCAGCACCACGTCCGCGCCCAGCGCCAGCGGGTTCTGGTTGTAGGGCGAGGCAAAGGTGTTGTCCACGCTCAGCACCGCGCCGCCCGCGTGCGCGATCTCCGCCGCCCCGGCGATGTCGGAGATGCGCATCATCGGGTTGGTGGGCGTCTCCACGTGCACCATGCGCGTGTTGGGGCGCATGGCGGCGCGGATCTCGTCCAGGTTGCCGCTGTCCACGAAGGAGAACTCCATCCCCAGACGCGCGAAGACCTTGGCGAAGAGGCGAAAGGTGCCGCCGTAGACGCCCTCGCCGCACACCACGTGGTCGCCAGCGTCCCACAGCTTGGCCAGCGTGTCCGTTGCCGCCAGGCCGCTGGCGAAGGCGATGCCGTGCGTGCCGCCCTCCAGCGCCGCCACGTTGCGCTCCAGCGCCTCGCGCGTGGGGTTGTGCGTGCGCGCGTACTCGTAGCCCAGGTGCCGGCCCAGCTCCGGCTGCACGTAGGTGGAGGTCTGGTACACCGGCGTCATGATGGCGCCGGTGGTGGGGTCGGGCGTCTGCCCGGCGTGCACCGCCAGGGTCGCGAAGCGGTGGGCCGCGGCCTCCGCGCTGTCGTCGTGCATCATGGCTTTTCTCTTCCGCTGGGTTCGCTCGTGTGGCGGCGGAAGATGCGCGCCGCTCCACCGCGGGGCAAGATGCCCGCTGCTCGAACGAATATTGTTCTCCGGTGTTGCGCATGCAAGGTGCGGGAACGCAGATTGCTGCTCAATCCGGAGTACGATGTTCGGTGATCATGCTGGTGGAGAGAACGTATGGACGACGTGGACCTGCGCATCGTGGCGCTCCTGCAGGAGAACGCGCGCACCTCCAACGCGGAGCTCGCGCGGCAGATGGGGATGGCGCCCTCGGCGATCCTGGAGCGGGTGCGGAAGCTGGAGGAGCGCGGCGTGATCATGGGGTACGCCGCGCGTGTGAATCCCGAGGCGGTGGGGCTGGGGCTGACCGCTTTCGTCTTCGTGCGCGCGAGTGAGCGTGCGGGTGCGGTGAACACGTCCCGACGCCTGGCGGAGCTCCGCGAGGTGCAGGAGGTGCACCACGTGGCGGGCGAGGACTGCTTCCTGGTCAAGGTGCGCGTCGCCAACGCGCGGGCGCTCAGCGTGCTCCTTTCCGAGCGCTTCGGGGAGATCGACACGATCGTCTCCACGCGCTCCACCATCGTCATGGACACGGTCAAGGAGACGGCCGCGCTTCCCATTCCACAGGAGGCGGGCCGTGGGTGAGTCGCGCGCGGGCGAGCCGAGGGCGGCGGTGCTGGCCGCCTTCGCCGCGGTGTATCTGATCTGGGGTTCGACGTACCTGGCGATCCGCTACGCCATCGAGACGCTCCCGCCGTTCATGATGGCGGGGACACGCTTCATGACGGCGGGGGCGATCCTCTACCTGTTGATGAGGATGCGCGGCGTCGCGCCTCCCATGCGCGTGCACTGGCGCTCGGCGTTCCTGCTGGGCGGGATGCTGCTGCTGTTCGGCAACGGCGCGGTCGTCTGGGCCGAGCACCGCGTCGCCAGCGGGATCGCGGCGCTGCTGGTGGCGGTGGAGCCGCTCTGGATCGTGCTGCTGGAATGGCTGCGTCCCGGCGGGCGGCGGCCTTCCGCGCGCACGGCGGCTGGGGTGGTGCTGGGCTTTGGGGGGCTGGTGATCCTGGTGGGGCCGCAGGAGCTGGGCGGCGGACGGGTGGACGTGCTGGGTGCGCTGGTCGTGGTGGTCGCCGCGATGAGCTGGGCGGCGGGCTCGCTCTACTCTCGCGAGGCGCCGCTCCCGGCTTCGCCGTTCCTCGCCACCTCCATGCAGATGCTGGCGGGCGGCGCGCTGCTGATGGCCGCGGGGCTGGCGACGGGCGAGGCGGGGCGGGTGGATCCATCCGCCTTCTCGGCGAAGTCGCTGGCGGCGCTGGCGTATCTGACGGTGTTCGGGTCGCTGGTGGCGTTCACCGCGTACATCTGGCTGCTGGGCGTGGTAAGCCCTTCGCGCGCATCCACCTACGCGTACGTGAACCCGCTGGTGGCGGTCGTGCTGGGATGGGCGCTCGCCGGTGAGGCGCTGGACGCGCGCGTCGCCCTCTCCGCCGTGGTGATCGTGGGCGCGGTCGCCATGATCATCGCGGCGTCCAGGGAAGCGGAGAAGGCCGCGCGCCCCGCCGCGGAGAACGCGGAGAAGATCGCGGCGGCCCCGATGCCCGCGCCCGTCCCGGCCGTGCCTGAGACGCGGCGGGTCAGGCGGGTTCGATCGTGATGCGCCCCGGCTGCTTGTAGGCGGCGAGGCCGTCGCGGCAGAGGCGGCGCACGTCCTCCTCGCCCAGCTCGGCGCCGGGTGCGGGGACGACGGTGAGTGCGATCTCGTTCTCCTTGGCCCCGTCCGGCACCGCGGTCACGGAGGCGTCGGCCACGCGAGGGTCTTCCTGGATGACGCGCTCGATCTCGCGCGGGTAGATGTTGAAGCCGCTGCGTGTGAACATCGGCTTCAGGCAGCCGCGGAAGCGGATGGTGCCGTCCGGCCCGCACACGCCCAGGTCGCCGGTGCGCAGGGCGCCGCCCCAGAACTGCTCGGGATCGCGCCCCTCCTCGCCCACGTAGCCGGGGAAGACGTTGGCGCCCTCCACGCAGATCTCGCCGGTGGTGCCGACCGGGCAGTGCTCGCCGCGAGGGCCGCGGATGGTGACCTCGACTCCCGGAAAGGGGTGCCCCATCGACCCCGGCTGGTTGG
>DASVTZ010000012.1 GCA_036387335.1 Longimicrobium sp. | reverse complement strand
GGCACCGGCTCGCCGAACAAGCTCCTCTTCTCGCTGCTGACGGCCGAGGGCACCACCCCGCCCCCGAGCGGCGGCACCAACTACACGGGCACCCTGAGCGGCACCGGCGCCACGCAGTACCAGCCGGACGGCAGCTACTACTACAGCGCCAACGCGGGCTCGCACGTCGGCAAGCTGCAGGGCCCGTCGGGCACCGACTTCGACCTCTACCTGCAGCGCTGGAACGGCTCCTCGTGGGTGCAGGTCGCGGCCTCGGAGAGCGCCACCTCCACCGAGTCCATCACCTACAGCGGCGCGGGCGGCTACTACTACCGCTGGAGGATCTACTCGTACAGCGGCAGCGGGTCGTACACCTTCAACCTCACCAAGCCGAGCTGATCTCGTAGCTCGCTGGACGTGAATCGCCCCGCCGGCATCTGATGCCGGCGGGGCGATTCGCATTGTGGGCTTGCCGTTACGGCTGCGCGGGCGGCGGCACCCGCGGCGCGCTGGGATCGATCTCCCTGCCCAGCAGCCGCGGCGCGGGGTCGGCCTTCCGCGCACGCGACGAGCGGGCCCTGACCGGGGCGATGGTCGTCGCGCGGGTGGGCGCCACCTTAGTCGTACGCGCGGTGGTCACCATCGTGGACGACTCTACGCGAGTGGCCACGCGTGCCGGCGCCACCGCTGTGGTGACCGCGCGGGACGACGCCGTCGCCCGGGTGGGCACCGTCGTGGTGAGCACGGTCGTCTGCGCGGGTGAAACCCCGCGGGCGATCGCTCGGGTCGGTGCCGTGGTGACCATCACGGAAGTGGCCGTGGGGGCGAGCGAGCGCGGCCGCGCCTGGATGGGCGCCGGGGCCCGCGTCGGCGTCCATCCCCGCGTCGAGATCCCGGCGCTCGCCGGCGGCACTTCACCCGTGGTGGTGGATGGCATCAACACGGTATCGACCCGCGTCGCCGAGCTTCGCGATGGCACGGTAACGGACTCCAGGTGCGCCCGGGCGAGGAACTCCGCCGCGTCGGCCCCGGCGGGGACGACGACGGTGTCCACCGTGACGGTACGCACCGTGCGCGTCGTCTCCATGGCCCGGCCGGGAGCCGTCACCGTGACCGCCGCGCCTTCAGGCTGGAAGGTGATGGGGATCTGCACTCGCACACCGACGGGCTCGCCGCCCACCTCGCCCGGCGCGAAGCGCATCGTGAGCGCGACGGTCCGCGCCGGCTCCTGGAGCTCCGGATGGGTCGTGTTGACCACCCGCGCGCGAGAGACGGTCCCGTTCGGCTGCACCACCATCTCGATCAGCACGGTGCCGCCGATGCCGGAGTCACGCAGGTGCGCCGGGTACGCGCGCTGCAGCCCCTGCGTGATCTCGCTCCCGTTGAGCAGCGAGGGCTTCCGCTCCACCTGCGCGATGTCGTAGACCGGCGTGGTGTCGGGCTGCGTCAGCGCGGCGTGAACGCGGATGGGCTCCGCGGCCTCGCCGTGGAAGAGGCCGGCGAAGAGCGCGGGGTGGGCCGGTGCCGGGAGCGCGTAGCCGGTGGCGACAACGCCCAGGGTGAGGACGGCGCAGGCCGCGGCGCGGGCGGCGCGGTTGCGCGGGGTTCGATCCGTCATGGCGCGGATTCTCCTTTCGAGGAAGGAACGGGGTTCGGCGAATGCGGCGGACGCGAGTACGGCCGCGGAGCCACGGGCACCGACGCGCAGGAGGAGGTCGCCGTAGGTGGCGACGTCCCCGCCTCCGCGCAGGGTACGAGCATCGCAGTCCACCTCCACCGCCAGCCGCAGCCGGCGGAGCTGGAACCACAGGGCGAGATTCCACGGGACGAGCGCCGCCGCCACGGTCGCGGCCAGGATCAGGAGGGGGTCGCGGGCGCGGATGTGCTCGCCTTCGTGCCGCACCACCAGGCGCTGCATCGGCTCCGCCCAATCCAGCGTCCAGCGCGGCACCACGATGGCGGGCCGTACGACCCCCACCACCGCCGGCCCCACCTCGTGCGACAGGAGCACGGGGACGTTGGCCAGCCGCGCCGCGCGCCACCCTCGCCGCCTGCGCCACAGCACCGCCACCCCCGCCGCGATCCCCCCGACCAGCAGCGCCGAAGTCGCCATCCAGAGCGCCGGCAGCACCTTTTCGACGCGCTCGGAAAGCGGCGGAGCGCGGCGCACGGCCGGCGCGGCGGTGAGGTCGGCGTGTGCGGGTGCCGCCGGAGCAAAGGAGACGGGCACCTCGCGCGGACGCTCCGCCAGCACCAGCGGCCCGGCGCACGACAGGAGGATGGCGCCGGCCCACACCCACCGCGTGGGGCGCCCGTACATCCGGAGCAGCGCCTCCGCGGCGAGGCCGGCGAGGGCCAGCAGCGCCGAAAAGGCCAGGGCGTAGACGAGCCAGGCGATCATGGCTTCTCCTCCGCATCAAGGCGCTCTTGCAGGAGGCGGCGCATCCGCCGCAGCTCGTCGCCCGAAAGCGACCGGTCGGAGACGAGGTGCGTGAGGAGCATCTCGGGCGAGTCCTTGAACAGCTTCCGCGTGAGCCTGCGCAGCACGCTGGTGCCGGCCTCCTGGCGCTCGACGGCGGGGTGGTAGCGGTACGCCTTCCCCTCCTCCGTGTGCGCCACGTACCCCTTTTCCTCCAGGGTGCGCAGGACGGTGAGCACCGTGGTGTATGCGAGGTCGTCCGCCAGCCGCTCGCGGACCTCGGCCACGGTGGCGCTCCCCAGGTCCCACAGCACGCCCATCACGTCCAGCTCCCGCTCCGTAAACGAGATCTCCATCGCCGCGCTCCCCGAGGCTCCAGGTGACTCCTACTATACGTCTAGTAGGATGGTAAACGATCCTGCCGCGCTTGTCAACTAGTTCGTTAGTAGGAGAGGGCGAACGGGAGGGAAGGGCCGGCGCTCAGCGACGCGAGCCGCCCGCCGCGGCCGTGGAATCAGCCGCCGGGAGCGGGGCGCCGCGTGCGGCCCAGGCCATGATCTCGTCGCCGCCCCAGAACCGGCCGATCACGCGCTCTCCGGTGATGCGCAGCCCGCGCTCGCCCTGCGTCACGGTACGTTCCAGGAGGATGATCTGCGGGATGACGGAGCGCGCGCCTTCGGTCTGCCACACGTGCTGGGTGATCGCGCTGTTGAACCAGTTGCGCCCCACCACCAGCTCGTCGAACTCGCCGAACTCCTCGAAGTACGATACCGCGACGCGCGGCTCCCAATCCGTCGAGACGCCGGTGATCGACAGGTGAAGCTTCGCGCTGTCCCGCTGAACCCCCAGGCGGCGCATCATCTCACGCACGGCGGGCTTGAACCCCGCCTGCTGGTTCGCGATGCAGGTGGACGAGCTGATGAGGATCGCCACGACCTCGCGGCCCTGCGGATCGGTGTTGCTGGCACGGTACGCGCCGGCCGCACCCTGCCCGGCAAGCGCGGCGGGCGAGGCGACACCACTGAGGAGCGCGGCCAGCGCGAGCACATGAATGCGCGTCATGGTTCCTGGAAGTCTGGCTGGGCGAAAAGAGTCTACAGGATGGAAGGAGGACGGTAAGCCGCCGCGCAACCGCCGTCAACTAATCCCTTAGTGGAAGCCGGCACGCGAAGAAACTCCTCACCTTCACCGCGCCTCTCTGCGTCTCCGCGCCTCCGCGTGAGGCCCATCGAACCACGCCCCAACGACGACGCCCGGCGCATTAACGGGAGGTTGCCGTGCCACGGCCCCTGTTCCCTAATCCCTGCCGTCCCCTTACTTTGGTGTGTTTTTCCGTATCTCCATAGATCCGCAACGACGGCCCCAGGTCCATGAGCCAAGCCGCCCCGACCGCGCAGACCACCGTCTCCGCAGGGCCCCCGGTGTACACGCCGGCGGCCACGCGCCCGCCGTACCTCGCTGCCCTCGCCGCGGCGGCGGCGGTCTTCGCGCTGTATGCCATCACGCTGGGCCCCACCACCTGGTTCTGGGACACCAGCGAGTACATCGCCACCGCGCACATCATGGGCATCCCGCACCCGCCGGGGAACCCGCTCTTCGTGCTGCTGGCCCGCGCCTGGGAGGTGCTCCTCTCGCCGTTCGGGCTGACCCCCGCGGTACGCGTCAACCTCTTCTCCGCCTTCATGACGGCGGGGACGATGTTCTTCTGGTACCTGGTGGTGCACCGCATCCTCACCGCGTTCACGGACCGGCCGGTCTTCCGGCACGGCGGCGCGGCGGTGTCGGTGCTCATCTCGGCCACGGCGTACACGGTGTGGAGCCAGGCGACGGTGAACGAAAAGGTGTACACCGTCTCGCTCTTCACCATCGGCGTGATGTCGTGGGTGGCGTTCCTGTGGCGCGACCAGGTGGAGTCGCACGCCGCGGAGCCGCGGCAGGGGCGCGGCAAGAAGTGGCACGACGACAACGCGCTGGTGCTGATCGCGTTCGTGCTGGCGCTCTCGGTGGGGAACCACCTGATGGCGTTCCTGGCCGCGCCGGCACTGGCGGTCTTCTTCCTGATGGTGAAGCCGCAGGTGTTCGCCAACTGGCGCGTCTACGCCTTCGCCGCGCTCTTTGGGCTGCTGGGGCTCTCGGCGCACCTCTACCTGCCGATCCGCTCCAACCTGCAGCCGGTGATCAACGAGGCGGCGCCGTCGTGCCCCAACCTCAGCTCGGCCATCATCAGCGTGATCGGGTTCGGCAAGATCAAGCTGCCAGGCAGGTGCCCGGACCTGCACGCCTCGCTGGCGCGCGACCAGTACCAGAAGCCTCCGGTGATGCAGCGGCAGGCGCCGTTCACCGCGCAGATGTCCAACTACTTCCAGTACTTCGACTGGCAGTGGGCGCGCTCCGTCAAGGGCGAGGACGGCTACTTCGGGGCGGGGCGGATCTTCATCACGATGATCTTTCTGGCGCTGGGCGGCTTCGGCGCGCTGGAGCACTACCGGCGCGACCGTAAGAGCTTCGCCTACATCGCCACGCTCTTCTTCACGCTGTCGGTAGGGCTCGTGTACTACATGAACTTCAAGTACGGGTTCATGCAGGTGCGCGCCTTCAATCTGGATCCGGAGCTCTCCGAGGTCCGCGAGCGCGACTACTTCTTCCTGGTCTCCTTCTCCCTGTGGGGGCTGTGGGCGGGGATCGGGCTCGCGGTGCTCTGGCAGCAGCTGGCCGAAGCGATCGGCGGGCGGCGCAACTCCGCGTACATGGCCGCGCCCGTGCTGCTGCTGGGCGCCATCCCGCTCGTCCTCAACTGTCCGTACGCGTCGCGCCGCAACGACTACACGGCGCGCGACTTCGCGTACAACATGCTGCAGTCGGTGGAGCCGTACGGCGTGCTCTTCACCAACGGCGACAACGACACCTTCCCCCTGTGGTACGTGCAGGAGGTGGAGGGGGTGCGGCGCGACGTGACGGTGATCGTGCTCTCGTACCTGAACACGGACTGGTACGCGAAGCAGCTTCGCGACATCACCAAACCGTGCACGCGCCCCGGGCAGGCGGACGAGGACCCCACGCGCATCATCTGCCAGCGCCCCTTCGACGCCAGCAAGGCGCCCAGGTTCTACGATGGGCGCCGCGTCCCCACGCGCACCATCCTGCCGCTGACGGACGACGAGATCCGCGGCGTGATGAACCAGGGGGCGTTCCTGACCTCACAGGACATGGTCTTCGAGGCGCGCGGCATCCAGGCCGTGATCCCGGCGCAGCGGCCCATCACGCCGGCGGACCAGTTCCTCCTGACGATGGTGAAGCACGCCTGGGGCGACCGGCCGTTCTACTTCGCCGGCACCACCAACGTGCAGTTCGACCTGAACCTGTACCCCCACGTGGAGCGGCAGGGGATGGTGTTCAAGCTGGTGAACCCGCAGGACGCGGGGAAGGCGCTGCGGATGCCGGAGGGGCAGAACTACTCCGCGGTGCTGGGCGCGTACCTGGACCCGGAGCGCAACCGCCGCCTGGTGGAGGAGGCGTTCGAGTTCCACGGCGTCGAGAACCGCCCGCACTGGACGGACGACGCCACGCGCAACATCCCGATGCACTACTTCTACGCCCTTTCCGCCCTCGCGGTCGGCGAGGACATGTCCGGGCGTCCCGCCGAGGCGCAGAGGTACAAGGCGCGCGCCCAGGCCTTCCAGGAGCTCTCGAACCGCTGATCCGTGGCCGTAGCAGAACGACGCGCCGCTCCGGGGCACCGGGGCGGCGCGTTTGTGCATCACGGGGGCTGGTTGCCGGGGGATGAGCACCGGGGGATGAAAAGCACCGGGGGCTAAAGCCCCCGGCTGGAACTACGGGAAGACCGCTGAAGCGGTCTCGGGGCGCGAGGGGAGTTCTCCCCCTCACCCGCCCTGCGCCCCCGCAGGCGGGGGAGGGGGTCGGGGGGAGGGGGCCGTTGAGAATCATTCGCAAGTCGTTGCCGCGGGCGCGTTTGCGCGCAATCGGCAGTGGCCCGCGACTTGCTTTCTCCTGGGGCAACGCTGGAATCCTGAACCCCGAACAGGAAGGTACGGCGATGCAGAACGCTCAGGAGAGGCCTTCGGCCCAGACTTCGGTGGTGGGGGCTTGCACGGTGACCGACTGCAAGTTCAACGAGCACCACGAGTGCCACGCAGGGCAGATCGAGGTGCGGGTGGGGCCGGACGGCGCCCACTGCGGCACCTACACCCCCGAGGCCTCGCAGCGCCCGCGTCCGTAGCGGGCACGCAGGCGCGGCACACACACGACGGGCTCTCCTCGCGGGGAGCCCTCGTTCGTTGTCGGATCGATGGCTGTTGCCGTTGAAATGTTTGACATGCCGGGAGCGTGATCTTAGATTCGTTGAGAACAGTTCTCAACCAGCTCGGATGACGATGAACGCTCCCCTGGCACACGCGGCGGCAGGCACGCTGCGGCGGATCTCCGAAAGCGAGCGCGGCGAGCGCGGCCGGCGTGCGGCGGCGGGCGCGCTGGTGCTCGCGGCCGTGGAGCGCGCGGCCGGGGGAACGCGGGACGAGTTCGTGCTGCGCCGCGCCCGGCGCGAGGTGGAGGGGCTGGAGCGCTCGCCGGAGAAGTCGATCCTCACGCGCGTGCTGGTGGTGCTGGAGGAGTCCGCCGATCCGTGCGCGCGGGTGGCCGCGCCGCTCGTGCAGTACGCCTGCGAGCTGGAGCGCACCCGCCGCCTGCCCGAGGCGGATGCGGCCGTGTCGCTCGCGCTGGAGCTGGACACGGTCTCGTCGTCGACGGCGCTGCACGCGGCGCGGCTGGCGCGCAAGCTGGGCGACCGTGAGCGCGCGCTGGCGCTGTACTGCGCGGCACGGGACCTGGACGGCGGGTCGGGGACCATCGCGCGGCTGGCGGCGGTGGGCGAGGCGGTGGTGGGCGACGACGCGGAGCGGGGCCTCACCCGCGCCATCCGCGCCGCACTGCGCGCCGGCGACGGCGAGTCCGCGGCGGTGGGGCTGGAGGAGCGCGCCGCCGTCCGCCGCGCGCGGGGCGACCGCCGCCGCGCCGCGCTGGACCTGTGCCTGGCCGCCGCCCGCTTTCCAGACGGAGTGGACCGGGCCCGCGTGGCGCACGCGCTGGCCGGCGTGCTGCTGGCGATGGGCGACGCCCCCGCCGCCCGCGAGGCGATGCTCGCCGCCCTCGCCTGGGGCGACGCGCCGCAAAAGGACCACGCGCGCACCCGCCTGCACACTCTCGCCCGCGACACCGGCGACCAGGTGGGGATGCGCCGCTGGCGGTCGTTCCAGCGCCCGTCGCTGGTCTCGCTCTCCGCCTACCGCCCCGCGTCGGACGGGCGCACGCTCGCGCCGCGACTCATGCGCTGGCGCGAGGCGCTCACCCCCGCCTGACCCGCCGCGCACCCGCCGGCGACGCAAGACGCCCCGCTCTCCGGTGATGGAGGGCGGGGCGTTCGCTTCACCGCCGGGAGCATCATGTCGTTCCTGGCGTGGCCCGTTCGTCGTATGAATAGAGGTGGGTGCCGTCCGGCGCCCCGCCGCCAACAGAGCACCGGAGTTTTCCACATGATCGACACCCCGCAGATCGTGCAGGCCCAAGCCAGGAACACAGCCATCATCCGCCTCACGGTACCGCGGCAGGAGATCCGGAACGTGATGGGGCCGGCGATGGGCGAGCTCAAGAGCGCCGTCGCCGCCCAGGGTGTGACGCCCGACGGACCGATGTTCACGCACCACCTGCGGATGGACCCGGACACCTTCGACCTCGAGGTCGGGCTGCCGGTGCCGGGAGAGATCGCGGAGAGTGGCCGCGTGCGCGCCGGCCGGCTCCCGTCCGCTACCGTCGCGCGGACGACCTATCACGGCCCCTTTGAGGGGCTCCCCGGCGCATGGAGCGAGCTGCACGCCTGGATGCGCGCCAACGGACACGAGCCGGGCGCGGACCTTTGGGAATCCTACGTCTCCGGCCCCGAATCCGATCCCGACCCCACCACCTGGCGCACCGAGCTCACCCAGCCCCTGGCGCGGTAACAGAACACTCCTGCCCGTTTCCCACGAATCCGTGTGTATCGGAGGAAATGGTCTCACGCAAAGGCGCGAAGACGCAAAGAAAGTGAATTCGTGTCTTTCCTTCGCGTCTTGGCGCCTTTGCGTGACATCTTGATCCTTTGGGATTGCACGAGACTTCTGTCGAGACGGTATCACACGCAGAAGCGCGGAGGCGCGGAGAGGACCCTCCCCGCGCCTCCGCGTCTCCGCGTGAGACCAGCTTTTATCCCGCTAACCAGAATCAGCGCGCGTTGCGGTTGGCGGAGAGCAGGCGCTCCCACGCCTTGGACATGCGCTGGTACTCGCCCGGGCAGCGCGCCGCGCGCTCGCGCGGAAGCATGCCGCCCGTCACGATGCGCGAGTACTTCTGCGGGTCGGAGCCGTACACCCAGCAGGCGATGTTGAAGAGGCGCTGCGGCCCCAGTGAGTGCTCGTCCGCGAAGTCCGAGTTGTTGAACACCGCGTTCTCGCCCGGCTGCACGGCCAGCACGCCGTTGAAGGCGGCCTGCGCACCCTTTTCGCCGCTCCCGATCAGGATGTAGGTGGCGAGCTGGTCCACCGCGTCCTCCTCGCGCCCCGTGATCGGCAGGTCCATCACGTCCACCAGGGCGTGGCCCACCTCGTGGTACATGATGAAGTTGACGGCGCCGTCCACCGCCTCGGCCTGCGCCTGCGTCCACTGCCCGTCGCGCACGAAGATGTTGGCCAGGTGGTTGAGCATCTCGTAGCACATCGTCACGGAGCCCAGGCGCGGGCTGTACGACGCGTTCACGTTGCCGCACTGGGCCGTGCGCACGGACACGCTGCGCGGCAGGGTGGGGAGGTTCCGGTTCGAGTTGAGCGACTCCGTGAAGCGCTCCATCATCCCCGCCTGCTTGATGCGCTGGTTCAGGGTGCGCAGCGCGGGGGTGGTGGGCTCGCTGGAGGCGTACAGCCACTTGTTCTGCCCCGCCGTGCGCTCCTCGGCCGCCGTCTGCGCCGGGGCGGCGGAGAGGCGCTGGATGGACAGCGTGTAGCTCCCCGTCTTGCGCGGCTCGAAGGCGTTGGCCTGGATCACGTACACCCCCGTGCCGCCCACCGTGACGGTGGCCTGCGCGTTGGTGCCGCCGCCGCCGTCGTCGTCGTTCACCTCCGCCTCAAGCCGCCCGCCCTCCAGCCGGCCCCAGCGCAGGTAGGTGTCGAAGTCGCTGGAGCGCATGGTGATCTGCAGCCGGTCGCCGGGGCTGCCGCGGTACACGTACTGGTCGTAGTACGAGCTGTCGGAGAGCATCGGGTCCGACGGCGTGAGCTGGCCGTTGATCGTCTGGCCCGCGGTCACCGTCACGGCGCCGGCCGGGGCGGTCGTCTGCTGCTGGGCCGTGGCGCTCACCGGCTGCACCGTGAGCGTGTACGAGCCCGTGGCGCCCGCCGCCAGCGAGTTGGCCTGCACCGCGTAGATGCCGCTGGCGCCCACGGTGGCGATGAGCTGCGAGTTGGTGCCGCCGCCGCTGTCGTCGTCGCGGGCGATGGCGTCGAAGCGGTTCCCCGCCAGGCGCCCCCACGCCATGTACGTGTCGAAGTCGCTGGAGCGCATCGTCACCATCACCTGCTCGCCCGGCCGCCCGCGGTACACGTACAGGTCGTAGTACGAGTTGTCGCTCAGCTTCGGGTCCGACGCGTCCAGCCGGCCGTTCACCGTCTGGCCCATCGCGATCGTCTGCGCGCCGCTGGGGGTCGCGCCGCTCGCGCGCTCCACGGCCAGGGTGTAGGTGCCGGTGACGTTGGCGGCGAGCGAGTTGGCCTGGATGGCGTACGTCCCGCTCTGGTCCAGCGTCACCTGCATCCGCGAGTTGGTGCCGCCGGCCGCGTCGTCGTCGGTGCCCAGGAGCTGGAACTGCTGCCCCTGCATCCGCCCCCAGCGCAGGTACGTGTCGAAGTCGCCGGAGGTGAGGGTGATGATGATCTGCTCGCCCGGCGTGCCCTGGTAGACGTAGGTGTCGTAGTACGAGTTGTCGGGCAGCTTGGGATCGGAACCCTCCAGCCGGCCGGAGACGGTCTCGCCCGCGCGGATCGCCCCGCCGCGCGACCGCGTCCCGCCGCCGCCTCCTCCGCCACCCCCGCCGCCGCCCGTGCGCTCCACGCTCAGGGTGTAGGCCCCGGTGGAGTTGGCCGCCAGCGAGTTGGCGCGGATGGTGTAGGTGCCGCTGCTCCCCACGGTCACGGTGATCTGCGAGTCGGTGCCGCCGGCGCCGTCGTCGTCCGTCTTCTCGGAGTTGAAGGAGCTTCCGGAGCCGGTGCCCCACGCCAGGTAGGTGTCGAATGCGGTGGAGCGCAGGGTGATGACGAGCTGGTCGCCCGCGCTGCCGGTGTAGCGGTAGTCGTCGGCGTACGAGTTGTCCCCCAGGCGCATGTCGCTGCTGGTGAGCTCGCCGCGCACCGTCTGTCCCGCGGAGATGGTGCCGCCGCTGCCGCCCCCGCCGCCGCCCGGCTGCGGGCGCTGCACCGGCCCCGGCGCCGCGCCGCCGCCGCCCGACTCCACCTGGATGGTGTACGCGCCGGTGGAGCCCCCCGCGAGCGAATTGGCGCGGATCACCAGCACCCCGCCCGCGGGCACGGCCACGCTCACCCGCGAGTCGGTGCCGCCCGCGCCGTCGTCGTCCGTCGCGCTGGAGGTGAAGGTGCCGCCGTTCAGCGTCCCCACGGACAGGTAGCTGTCGAAGGCGCTGGACCGCAGCGTCACCGTCACCTGCTCGCCCGCGCGGCCGCGGTAGACGTACTGGTCGTAGTACGAGCCGTCGTCCAGCTTGGGATCGGACTCGGAAAGGCTGCCGGAGACCGTCTGCCCGGCGCGGATGGCCGTGCCGGGCTGTGCCGCGAGCGCGGCGGGAAGGCTGCAGAGCACGGCCGCGCACAGCAGGGCGCGCCGCGTGGCGGAGGTGGCGAATCGCATCGTCTTACCGGACCTGAAGGTGGGGGAGTGCACGGGCGGGAACTGCGGGTCGGCGTGGGATCGCCACCCTCCCACAAAATGAAGCCCCGGACAGACTTTAGCCAGCTTTTCGTTTGTCGTCCGCTTTGGAGGCGCAAGCGTGTTCCGCCGCGGCGCCTCGCGCGCGAGGTTGGCGGCGGGGCGGGAGCGGCGGTATCTTGTGGAGACCGGCGGGAGAGCTCCGCCCGCGCCGCACTCAAGGCGCCGCACCACGAACGAGACGCGCTACGCCATGGCAACGCAACCCTCCCGACTCGTCGCCGTACCCACCGGCGCCTCGCACACCGTGGAAGAAGAGGGGCGCAACCCCGGCGTGCCGCTGGACCTGGACTGGGTCAGCTCCGTGCGGGTGAACCGCAGCGCGGTGGAGCGGCGCGCATCCACCCTGCCGGGGCGGCGCACGGTCAAGAAGCAGTGGCAGGCGGCGTGGCTCCTGCGCGCCATCACCCTGATGGACCTCACCACCCTCTCGGGCGACGACACGCCGGGGACGGTGCGGCGCCTGTGCGCCAAGGCCCGCCAGCCGCTGCGCCCCGACCTGCTGGGCGCGCTCGGCGCGGAGGAGCTCACCATCCGCTGCGGCGCGGTGTGCGTCTACCACCGCTTCGTGGCGACGGCGGTGGAGGCACTGAGCGGCTCGGGAATCCCGGTCGCGGCGGTCTCCACCGGTTTCCCGGCGGGGCTCTCGCCCTTCAAGCAGCGCGTGGAGGAGATCCACGCGTCCGTGGCGGACGGGGCGGAGGAGATCGACATCGTCATCACCCGCGAGCACGTGCTCACGGGGAACTGGCAGGCGCTGTACGACGAGGTGAAGGCGTTCCGCGAGGCGTGCGGCGCCGCGCACCTCAAGGCGATCCTGGCCACCGGCGAGCTGGCGACGCTGCGCAACGTGGCGCGCGCATCGGTGGTGGCGATGATGGCGGGCGCGGACTTCATCAAGACCTCCACGGGCAAGGAGTCGCGCAACGCGGAGCTCCCGGTGGGGCTGGTGATGGCGCGCTGCATCCGCGAGTACCGCGACCGCACGGGGCACGAGGTGGGCTTCAAGCCGGCCGGCGGTATCAAGACGGCCAAGCAGTCGCTGGACTGGCTGATGATGATGAAGGAGGAGCTGGGCCGCCGCTGGCTGGAGGCGGACCGCTTCCGCTTCGGCGCCTCGTCGCTGCTCAACGACATCGAGCGGCAGCTGGAGCACCACGTCACCGGCCGCTACTCCGCCTCGCACCGCCACCCGATGGCGTGACCGGGCACCGCCGCGGCCCGCCTGCGCCGCGGCGGTGTTCCCGCCCGGGAACCGGACCCCCACTTCCGGCCCGCCGGGAACGTTTGTATCTTCTTGTCGCACCATCACATCGCGCCCGCTTCCCAGCGGGCGCTTTCGCGTCCATTCTCCCCCGATTCCACGCGATGAAGAAGCTGCTTTCCGCCGCCATCCTTGCCGGTGTCCTCGCCGCGCCCGCCCACGCCCAGAACGTGATCGAGGGCCTCAACCCCGCCGAGTTCTCGGAGCTGAAGTGGGGCGCCACCGCCGCGCAGGTCGCGGCGCACTGGCGTGAGCAGCCCCTGGCCGTGAAGCGCGAGAACGGCGTCACGCGTCTGAGCTTCCTCCCCTGGATGGGGATGGAGACGTGGACGGTGGCGGTGCACGACCAGCACGGCTTCGTGCAGGTGGAGGCGTTGTCCGCCGCGAGCGTCACCGGCGCGGCCTGCGAGCTCCAGTTCCGGCAGCTCCTCTCGCAGTTCCAGCGCTCCTACCCGGGGCTCACCCCCTCCATCACCGAGCGCAACGACGCCGGCACGGGGCTGTGCGAAGCGGTGCGCGCCGGCCAGGGCGAGGCGCGCTATCGCTGGACGGACGCCGCCGGCACGGAGATCGTGGTGGAGGTGAACCGCGAGGGCCGCGTCGCCTTCGAGTCGCACACGCGCCGCTACCGCGACTGGCTGGCGGCCTCCGCCGCTCCCCGCGCCGCCACGCCGCAGCGGCTGGGCCTGACGGCGGCCGCCTTCCGCGCCATCCGCCCGGGGATGTCGCTGGAGGAGGTGAACGCCCTCGTCGGCTTCGCGGGCACGCAGACGTCGAGCACGGACATGGGCGCCCACCGCTCGGCCGGCTACAAATGGCAGCGCGGCGCCGAGTTCATGATCGTGACCTTCATGGACGACCGCGCGCTGCAGACGCTGCAGGCGGGGCTCGACAGCCAGCCCGCCTCCGCCCGCACCGCCACGCTGGCGAAGTACAACCAGGTGCAGGAAGGGATGACGCTCGAGGAGGTGTCGCGCATCATGGGCGGCCCGGGCAACTTCACCGGCTTCACGGACATCATGGGGACGATGAGCGAGGGCTACAGCTGGAAGGGCGCCTCGCTGGGAACGCTGATGACCGCCAGCTTCCGCGACGGCCGCCTGACCACCCGCATGCAGATCGGGCTCCGCTGACTGGCCGGGGCGGGCCGACCATCGCGCCTCACGCCCGCCCCCCTCGGAACGCGCAGTAGATCCTTCGCTCCGCGCCAGAGTCCGGCGACGAGGCAAGTACGGAGCAGCGCGTCGCTCAGGATGACATAAAACGGCGAGGATGCCGCGCCTCTTGGGGCGGCTTCAGCCGTCTTCGCGTGGTTTCAGCCGGGGGATTTTACCCCCCGGCGTCCTCGCCCGGCGGCCCACCCCCGGCGACCATCCCCCGTCGCCCCCACCCGCCGCACCCGTCCCCGCGGCCCACACCGAGCCCAACCCAAGCCTGCGAAGGCAGGCTTCCCGCGGTTGTTGCAGCGGTTTCAACCGCCGGCCCCCTGCCCGGCCGTGCCCCCCAGGAAATACAAAGGCCCCCGCGGCATTCCGCGGGGGCCTTCGCCTTCGCCATCACCCAACCCGCCCGATCAGTAGATGTAGACCGGCGTCCCGACCGTCGTGTTCTCGTACAGGAAGGTGAGCGGCTCCTCGTCCAGGCGGATGCAGCCGTGGGTGGCGGGGAAGCCGATGGCGATGGGGTCGTTGGTGCCGTGGATGAAATACCCGTCGCCCGTGTCCAGCTTGAACTTCCCCAGCACCTCAGGCACGCGCCGGTTGATGGTGCCAAAGGGCGGGATGTACATGATCCCGTCCCACATCAGCGGGTGCTCCTGCGGAAGGATCTCGAACTCGCCGTCCTTGAGGATGCCCAGGTTCACGCCGCGCCGTATGACGCGCCCGCCGTCCTTGAGCGCTACCCCGCCGTCGGGAAACTGCCGCACCCGGTCCGCCATCGACTGGTAGTGCCAGTCCGGCGGAATCCAGAGCGGGTCCTCCTCCATCTTGATGACGGTGCGGCGCCCGCGCGGCGTGGAGAAGTCGATCAGCCGCCCGCCGGTGCTCTTCACCATCCCCATCCCGACCCCGGCGGGGGCGGAGAGGAGCGTGTCCGCGCCGTCGATGAGCCACAGGCGCCGGTCGAAGATGGAGATGACGATGCGGCGCCCCGTGGCGTTGTTGGCGGCGCGGCGGTGGCGCTCCCAGGCGAGCGAGTCGGCGCGCGAGGTGGGGCGGCGCGGCGCCGGGTCGGGGTTCACCACGCCCATGCGGCGCAGGCGGTCCGCGATCAGCTCGTCGGTGGTCACCAGCCCGCGCGGGCGGCTGCCCGCGTCCGTGTTGGCGGCGACGCGCGAGGTGTCTTCGCCGGCGCGCGCGCCGTCCTGGGCGCTGGCGGGCGCGGCGAAGGCCAGCAGGGCCGCGCACGTCGCCCGGATGATGTGAGTGGCGTATCTCATGTCAGGGTTGCCGTTCGGGGACAACATGGAACGGCGAAAGCACTTGGCTGATCTGTGCTACCGCTGCGGCCGCACCCGCGGGCCGCACCTTCAGTATAACGCAGTCGGCTCCCGAGACCAACCGCCTCGCTATCGCCGGCATCCCCAAAAGCCTCACGCGGAGACGCGGAGACGCGGGGAAAGAACAACAGAAAAAGCCTCACACAGAGAACACAGAGGGAACTGCAAGCCACAGAGAACCCCTTTTGCAGTTCTTCCTCTGTGTCTCTGTGTCTCTGTGTGAGCCATGCAGTTGCAGTTCTCCCGCGCCTCCGCGTCTCCGCGTGAGCCCCGCTGTTCAGAGAATAGGAAGCAGCACCAGCACCAGCGTCCATGCGCAGCCTAATGCGAGCACGATCATGGCGGCTATGCCTGCTGCCTGCACGGCGCGGCCGGCGACCCACCGCGGATGGGCGCGCGTCGTGGGGACGAGAAGGGCGCCCAGCAGCGCGCCGACGGCCAGACCGCCCGCGTGCGCCGCGTTGTCGATCATGCCCATCCCCACGATCCCGATCCCCGCGATCACCGCCACGTTCAGCAGCACCATCTTGAGGAAGCCGGGCGGCACCGTCTCGCGCCGGCGGTAGGCCAGGACGCCCAGGAAGCCGATCAGCCCCATCAGCCCTCCCGACGAGCCGACCGACGGCGCATCGGGAGGGAGGATGAAGCTGGCGAGCGATCCGCCGAGCACCGAGGCCAGGAAGACGATCGAGAGGTACGCGCGGTGAGCGAGCACCTCCGTCTCGCGGCCCAGCGCGAGGAGGGCCATGAAGTTCACGGCGAAGTGAATGATGCCGCCGTGCAGGTAGCCAGCGGTGAGGAGCCGCCACGTCTCGCCCGCGCGGATGTACCCGGGAGCCATCTCGGCGGGGGCGATGCCGTAATTGGGGATGCCGGAGCCGCTCGCCAGGAGCTGCGCCGCGCCCACCGCCGCGATCATCCCCGCCAGCAGGCGCAGGTACACCACGGGCAGCCGCCGCAGCGCCGCGGTCTGCTCCGCCTCGCGCATCATGTCGCGGAAGCCCTGCGCGGTCATCACGCTCGCCTGCCGCCACTCGCGCAGCCGCAACGCGACCCAGATCACCCCGAACAGCAGGTAGATGGCCCCGGGCGAGCCGGGGCGAAGCGAATCGAGGTTCTGAACGGCCAGCACAGACGCGAACACGCCCACGATGATCGCCTGCGTCTTCGCCCCGCCGCCGATTCGGGCGCGGATCGCCTCCAGCAGAAAGGGCACCTCCTCGGGCGGTACGGGGCCGCCCGAATCCGGCGTCCACACCAGGCGCGGGATGGGGCCCGCGCGGCACGCGGCGGCCAGCTCGTCGCGGGTGGCGGGGTGCAGGGTCCCGTGCGCGTCCACGAAGCCGTAGCCGCCGGGCGGGGAAGGAGTTGGGTCCGGAACGGTCATCGGCCTCTGGATGCGGAGTGTCCGCGCGGCGGGTGCAAGGGCGGGGCCCGTGCGCGGTCGCGCGGAGGAACGTATACTTACACCGCACGGCCCCCGAACGGCACGCACCCCCGGAAGGACCCGACCGATGAGCATCGCCGAGATCTTCGAGACCATGGAATACGGCCCCGCCCCCGAAAGCGCGTCGCCCGCGCTGCGCTGGCTGGAGGAGCGTGGCGGCACCACGCAGCTCTTCATCGGCGGCGAGTGGCGCGAGCCTACGGGCGGCGAGTACTTCCCCTCGAACAACCCCGCCACCAACAAGCCGCTCGCCCGCATCGCCCAGGCGGGCGCGGAAGACGTGGACGCCGCCGTCGCCGCCGCGCGCGCCGCGCTCCCGGGGTGGCAGGCGCTGGGCGGGCACGGCCGCGCGCGCTACCTGTACGCCCTGGCGCGCCACATCCAGCGCCACTCGCGCCTCTTCGCCGTGATGGAGACGCTGGACAACGGCAAGCCGATCCGCGAGTCGCGCGACATCGACATCCCGCTCGTCGCCCGGCACTTCTACCACCATGCCGGCTGGGCGCAGCTGATGGAGACGGAGATGCCCGGCCACGCGCCGCTCGGCGTGGTGGGGCAGATCATCCCGTGGAACTTCCCGCTGCTGATGCTGTCGTGGAAGATCGCGCCGGCGCTCGCCATGGGGAACACGGTGGTGCTGAAGCCGGCCGAGTTCACCTCGCTTACCGCGCTCCTCTTCGCGGACGTGTGCCGCGACGCGGGGCTGCCGCCGGGCGTCGTCAACATCATCACCGGCGACGGGCGCACCGGCGCGCTGATCGTGGACCACCCCGACGTGGACAAGATCGCCTTCACCGGCTCCACCGAGGTCGGGCGGATCATCCGCGCCGCCACGGCGGGGAGCGGGAAGAAGCTGTCGCTGGAGCTGGGCGGCAAGAGCCCGTTCGTGGTGTTCGACGACGCGGACATCGAGAGCGTGATCGAGGGCGTGGTCGACGCCATCTGGTTCAACCAGGGGCAGGTGTGCTGCGCCGGCTCGCGCATCCTCGCGCAGGAGGGGATCGCCGACCGCCTCGTCACCCGCCTGCGCGAGCGGATGGAGACGCTGCGCGTGGGCGACCCGCTGGACAAGGCGGTCGACATCGGCGCCATCATCGACCCCGTGCAGCTCAACAAGATCCGCGACCTGGTGGAACAGGGACGCTCCGAGGGCGCCACCCTCTGGCAGCCGTCGTGGAGCTGCCCGCAGGAAGGCTGCTTCTTCCCCCCGACGCTCCTGACCGACGTCGGCCCGGCCTCGACCGTGGCGCAGGTGGAGATCTTTGGCCCGGTCGTCGTGCTGATGACCTTTCGCACCCCGGACGAGGCGGTGGCGCTGGCCAACAACACCCCGTACGGCCTGGCCGCCAGCGTGTGGACGGAGAACATCAACCTGGCCCTGGACATCGCCCCGCGCATCAAGGCGGGCACGGTGTGGGTGAACTCCACCAACCTCTTCGACGCCGCGTCCGGCTTCGGCGGCTACCGCGAGAGCGGCTACGGCCGTGAGGGCGGGCGCGAGGGCCTGTGGGAGTACGTGAAGCCGAAGTGGGAAAAGGATCAGGGCAAAGAGGGCAGTGCGCAGGGCACGGCGAAAAAGGGCCGCGCTAAGGTCGCCGACGCCGTGAGCGCGCTCACGCACTCACGCACTGACGCACCCTCCCTTCCGCCCATCGACCGCACCGCCAAGCTCTACATCGGCGGCAAGCAGGCGCGCCCGGACAGCGGCTACTCCATGCCCGTCGCAGGCGCGGACGGCCGCGTCG
>DASVTZ010000011.1 GCA_036387335.1 Longimicrobium sp. | reverse complement strand
ACGAACTGCTTGCGGCTCTCGGCCGGCAGGCCCTCGAGCTCCTCCAGCAGCCCGATGAACTCCGGGTGAGCGACCACCTGGTTGAGCTGCGACGAGAGCTCCGCGATCTTCTGCTTGTTGGCCATGATGATGTGCCTCTGTAGCCTGGGTTGGGTGTCCGCGGCGGACTCTCTGCCCGTCGTGGTGCGAAGCGGGTCCGGGTGCCGGTGGCACCTGAAGCCGTGCTTCCCTGCGGCGTCACGTTCGGTTGGCCGGGCCCGGTCTCTCCCGTGTTGCCGTGCTCCCTTAAGGCAGGTCCGGTGCCGCGTTTTGCATAATACTTGTGGACAGCCGAAAGCCGCGTGAGTGCTGGACTTACGCGTGCAATGTGGTGGGCCGAGTGCACGGCCCGGCGGAGTTTCACATGGGTTTTCACGCTGTTTGCACGGTGTGTGTACGGTCCGCCGCAGGCACGACGAAAAGAGGCGCGGAGAAGAACCTCTTCTCCGCGCCTCCTATACTTGGCACTTAGCACTCAGCACTCAGCACTAGGCACTGGCCCCAGGCACTATCAAATGATCCGGTGCCGATGGATCTTGCTCCACAACGCCGACCTCGACATCCCCAGCCGCCGCGCCGCCCGCGTGCGATTGCCGCCCTCCGCCTGCAGCGCCTCCTCGATCATTCGCCGCTCCACCTCCGGATCGGCCGGGGCCACGTAGCGCTCCGGCGCGGCTGACTCCCCGGCCGCGGGCACCGCCACGTTGCGGATCTCATCCGGCAGATGCTGCGGGGCGATGGGCTCCTGCTCGGCGTACACCACCGCCCGGCGCAGCGCGTTGTCCAGCTCGCGCACGTTGCCGGGCCACGGGTACGCGCGGATCAGCTCCATCGCCTCGGCGGTCACCTCGGGGGCGGCGCCGCCGGTGCCGCGCCGCTCCAGAAGGTGCTGCACCAGCCCCGGCAGCTCGCGCCTGCGCTCGCGCAGCGGCGGCACGCGAAAGCGCAGCACGGCGATGCGGTGGAAGAGGTCCTCGCGGAACTGCCTGCCCGCCACCATCGCCACCAGGTCCGCGTTGGTGGCCGTCACCACGCGCACGTCCACGGGAGTGTCGTGCGTGGCGCCCACCCTGCGCACCCGCCGCTCCTCCAGCACGGAGAGGAGCTTCGTCTGCACCGCCAGCGGCAGCTCGCCCACTTCGTCCAGAAAGAGCGTGCCGCGGTGCGCGGCCTCGAACGCCCCCTCGCGCGACTCCTTGGCGTCCGTGAACGCGCCGCGCACGTGACCGAACATCTCGCGCTCGAAGAGCGTGTCCGGGATGGCGCCGCAGTTTACGTGGTGGAACGGCCCGGCCGCCCGCGCGCTCAGCCGGTGGATGATGGCGGCCAGGTGCGACTTCCCCGACCCCGTCTCCCCCAGCAGCAGCACGGGCTCGTCGTTCCTCGCCGCCCTGCGCGCGAAGTCCAGCGTGGCGGCCGACATCGAGGCGGGAACCCCCGAGACCTCTTCCTTGTGTGCCCCGCGCCGGTCCGCTCCGCGCATCGATCCCCTCCGCTTTGGCGCCGCTCCGGCTGCCGGAGCGGTCTCCAAAATCTAACCCCGAAGAGATACCGAAACAAGCCGGGCGGATGGGTGCCGGATTAGAGGAACTTCAGCACGCGGATGAGTCCCACGAGGGCCAGCAGCAGCGCGGCGACGTAGCCGGCCAGCAGCAGCGCCATCTTCAGCAGCGTCGCCGGCCAGGAGCCGCCGTACACCACCCGCTGCGAGAGGTAAAGGTACGGCAGCAGGTAGAACTGAACCGCGCCGTCGAGCACGAGGGCCGGTACGCGCAGGGCGGAAGCGGAGGTGGTGAGCGGAACCAGCAGGGTGTGCGCGGTGGCGACGAAGAACGCCGCCGTGTGGAAGTGCAGCGCGAAGACGAAGTGCTCCGCGAACATCCGGCGCCGCTGGAGCGCGTGGAGCAGCATCGCGAAGACGGGAAGCAGCACGAACATCAGCCGCGGCAGGAGCGCGACGATCCTCCCCGGTCCGCTGCCGGACCCCGACACCGTGAAGAAGAAGAACGAGGTGGCGCCGGTCGCCGCCACCAGCGCCAGGTGGGCGGCGCTGACCAGCAGGTACAGGCGGAACGGGGAGAAGTACCCCACCCGGCGCCCCGCCAGGTACTCGCGCGTCAGCACCCCCGGGTGGAAGAGGAGCGCGCGAAAGGTGCGCACCAGCCGCCCGTCCAGCGACAGCACCTCGTCCGCCACGTCGGCCACCAGGGCGCGGATGGTGACCGCCCCGGGCCCGTGCTCCTGCCCGCAGGCGTGGCAGAACGCGCCCACCAGCTCCGTCCCGCAGTTGGCGCAGGCGGGGCGCGCCTCTCCCGCATCCGGTGGACGCGCGGGCGCGCTCAATTCGGCGCGGCCTCCACGATCATCACGAAGCCCATGGCGCCCGCAGCGCACACGCTGATCATGCCGAACTGCTCGCCTCGCCGCCGCAGCTCGTTGAGCAGCGTCACCGTGATGCGCCCGCCCGTTGCCCCGAACGGGTGCCCGATGGCGATGGAGCCGCCCATCACGTTGATGCGGTCCTCGGACGGAATGCCGATCGCTTTGTCGCGACCCAGCCGCTCGCGCGCGATCTTGTCCGAGTCGAACCACTGCAGGTTGGAAAGCACCTGCGCCGCGAACGCTTCGTGGATCTCCAGCAGGCCGATGTCCTTGACTGTGAGCCCGGCGCGGTCCAGCGCCACCGGGGCGGCGTACACCGGCCCCTGCAGGAGCTGGTCGTTGGGGGCCAGCGCGGCGTACGCGTAGCTGCGGATGAAGCCCAGCGGCTTGTATCCCAGCGCGGCCGCCTTCTCCTCGCTCATCAGCAGCACCGCCGACGCCCCATCCGTCAGCGGCGAC
>DASVTZ010000010.1 GCA_036387335.1 Longimicrobium sp. | reverse complement strand
CCGATCAGGGCGGCGATCACCCCCAGCGACACGCCGATGGGGATCTTGAAGACGTCGATCAGCATCATCTTGGCGCCCACGAACACCAGCACCCCGCTCAGGCCGTACTTGAGGTACGCGAACCTGTGCATCACCCCCGCGAGCAGGAAGTACATCGACCGCAGCCCCAGGATGGCGAACACGTTGGAGGTGTAGACCAGGTAGGGGTCCTTGGTGATGGCGAAGATCGCCGGAATCGAGTCGATGGCGAACACCAGGTCGCTCACCTCCACCAGCAGCAGCACCAGGAAGAGCGGCGTCGCCACGCGCCTCCCGTTCTCCGCCGTCCAGAACTTCTGCCCGTCGTAGCGGTGCGTCATGGGGATGAAGCGCCGGGCGAACCGCACCACCGGGTTCTTCTCGCCGTCGAAGTGCTCGTCGTCCTTTTTGAGCGCCATCTTGATCCCCGTCAGCAGCAGCAGGCCGCCGAAGAGGTAGATGATCCAGTGCCAGCGCTCCAGCGCGTACGCGCCCATGGCGATGAAGGCGCCGCGCATCACCAGCGCCCCCAGGATCCCCCAGAAGAGGACGCGGTGCTGGTAGATGGAGGGCACCGCGAAGTACGAGAAGATCATGGCGATGACGAAGATGTTGTCCACCGCCAGCGACTTCTCCACCAGGTACCCCGTCAGGAACTCCAGCGCGGGCTGCTTCCCCGCCAGGAAGTAGATGCCGGCGTTGAAGACCATCGCCACGCCCACCCAGATGGCGCTCCAGGTGGCCGCCTCGCGCAGCTTCACCTCGTGCGCCTTGCGATGGAACACGCCCAGGTCCAGCGCCAGCATCAGCAGCACGAACGCGTTGAACCCTACCCAGAACCAGATGCTCGTCGCCACGGGAGTCCTCCTCGCATGCCCCGGCGGGGGCGTGATGGCTCTCGTGGTCTCGCCTCGGTCCCCTCTCGGGATCGCGCACGGCCGGGAGCACTCGGGGCGCTCCGTATTGACGGCCGGGGGCTCCGGCTCGCCGGCCGGCTGGCTACTCCCCACGGCGACGAATCTGACCCCGCGTCATCCGTGCATCAACCCCGTACGGGACGCCGAAATACGGCAACGTGCTCGGCACCTCGAGGTCCATCGCGGCGAAAACCAGTTTCCATGCGCGTTTTCGCGCATGCCGGGCGAATCACTCTTAACCTGCGTGAATGACTTCTATCCTACTAATGCATGAAACAGCGGCGGCGGGCACGCGAAAGGCCCCGGCGCGCACCGCGCCGGGGCCCTTCATTGTACCCGCTGCGCGAGAGCAGGCGGGGGGTCAGCCTGCGGAGTTCGGGCCGGCGGCACGCGGGCGGCGCACGCGTTTCACGAAGACGTCGTCGCGGGCCGTCTCGGAGATGGCGACCACCGCCGGGTGCTTCAGCCGCCGCTCCACCGAGATGGCGTAGAAGCGCTCGCGGATCTCCTCCACGTGCGCCAGAGCCTCCACGCGGTACTGCCGGCGGATCTCCGCCTCGATCGCCGTGGGGCCGGCGAAGAGCGCGATCCCCGCCTGGCCAAAGGTCTTGAGCAGCGCGCTGTCACCCACCTCGCCCACCACGCGCGGGCGCACGCCCACGGAGTCGAACCACTGCCCCAGCGAGCGCCGCAGCACCGTCCCCTCGGTGGGGAGGATGAAGGGCGCGCCGTCCAGCGAGCGGGGAAAGTCGGCCCCGTACCGCTCCGCCAGGGGCGGCGTGCCGAAGAAGGTGACGCCGCACTCGCCCAGCAGGTGGTTGTAGGCGCGGATGGGGGTGGTGGGCGGAAGCGGCGCGTCGGCCAGCACCAGGTCCAGCTCCGCGATGGAGAGCGCCGCGAACAGGCGCTCGGCGCGGTCGTCGTGCAGCACCAGGTGCACCGGCTGCTCCAGGCGCAGGGCAGGCGACAGCAGCCGGTACGCCACCAGCTTGGGAAAGGCGTCGGTCACCCCCACCGTCAGCCGCATCGGCTTCCCCGTGGGCCGCCCGCGCAGCGTCTCGGCCAGCTCGCGGCCGAGCGAAAAGATCTCGTCCGCGTAGTGGAACGCGGTGCGCCCGGCCTCCGTCAGCACCAGCCCGCGCCCGCTCTTGGCGAACAGCGGCTCGCCGAGCTGCCGCTCCAGCTTGCGAAGCTGCGTGCTGATGGCCGGCTGCGTCACGTGCAGCTCCTTGCACGCCGCCGCGATGCTCCCCTCCCGCGCCACGGTCCAGAAGTAGAGGAGGTGCTTGTAGTTGATGGGCACTGTGGGGCTCCGGCTCGTTCGACGGCGCGTGGGTGGATCGAAAACGCGAGGCGGCGCGGGGCCCGTGCTCGCTCGATCCATAGTAGTGCATGCCGCGCGCCCGCGCATCCATCAATCCAGGTTATGGGACCCCGCATCGATTTGCATTTGTGCGGTTCCTCGCCGCGCGGATATCCTCCACGGCGTGACACCCGCGGCGCGGCGCCGCCTCACCCCCCCACCGGGTACGATGATGACCGAGAATACCCAGACCCCGCTCTCGCGCCGGCGCGCGCTCTCGCTCTTCTCGCTCGCGGCGGCGGCGGCGGTGCTCCCGGCCCCCCTCCGCGGCGACGCGCTCCCCGACGTGGGCACGCCGGAGGAGGCGCTCCAGGAGCTCCTGGCCGGCAACCGCCGCTTCGTGGAAGGCCGCCCCGTGGGACCCCACCGCGGCATGGCGCGCGTCCGCGACGTGGCGGCGGCCCAGAATCCGTTCGCCGCGATCCTCTCGTGCGCGGACTCGCGCGTGCCGGTGGAGATCGTCTTCGACCAGGGCTTCGGCGACCTGTTCGTGTGCCGCGCCGCGGGCAACGTGGTGACGCCGGAGATCATCGGGAGCCTGGAGTTCGGCACCCTGGTGCTGGGCTCGAAGGTGCTGGTGGTGCTCGGCCACACCGGCTGCGGCGCGGTGAAGGCGGCGATCGCGGGCGACCCCGTCCCCGGCCAGATCAGCACCCTCTTTCGCCACATCCAGCCCGCCGTGGCGCGCACCCCCACTCGCGAGCAGGAAGCGGTGGCGCGCGAGAACGTGCGCGAGCAGGTACGCCTGCTGCGCACCGCCTCGCCCGTCGTCGCGGGGCTGATCAGGGAGAAGAAGCTGGACGTGGTGGGGGGCATCTACGACCTGTCCACCGGGCGCGTCACGATGCTGCCCGCATGACGCCTTCGCGGCGGGGCGCCGAACCGGCGGGCTACTGGTACGGAAGGATGAGCGACGCCGTCGTCCCGCGCCCCAGCTCGCTCTCCAGCTTCACCTCGGCGGAGAGGGTGCGCGCAAGGCGGCGGGCGAGCGCCAGCCCCAGCCCCACGCCCCGCTCGGAGGAGGCGGAGCGGGCGCCCTCCTGCACCTGCGCGAACGGCTCGAAGACGCGCTCCAGCTCGTCCGCGGGGATCCCGTGGCCGGTGTCGCACACGGCGACGACGAGCACGCGGATGCGGCGGCTGCGCGAGGGCTTGGTGGTGCGCGTCAGCCTCACCTCGATCTTCCCCTCGTCGGTGAAGCGGATGGCGTTGTCCAGCAGGTGCAGGAGGACGCGCGACAGGCGGTCCGGGTCCGTCTGCAGCAGGGGGAGGTCGGGCGGGTAGTGGAGCGAGAGGGTGAGCCCCTTGCGGCGCGCCGTGGGCTCCACGCGGCGGAGGAGGGTGGCCACGAACTTCCGCGGCTCCACCAGCTCGGTCGCCTCGGATGGCGTCTGCGCCTCGCCCAGTTCGCGGATTCCCTCCAGCACGCGGACGATCTCGGCCACGTGCGTCTCCGCGCGCTCCAGCATCTCGGAGGTGCGCGGCGGAAGGTCGCCCAGCAGCCCCGAGCGCAGGATGTCGGACTCCAGCAGGAGCGCGGTGGCGGGGGTGCGCAGCTCGTGGTTGAGCGCCACCAGGAAGTGGTCGCGCGACTGGCGGGCGATGCGCGCCTCCTCGTACAGGTGCCCGTTCTCCAGCACGAGCGCCATCGCCATTCCCGCCGCCTCCGCCTCCGAAGCCGCATCCTCCCCCGGTTCCCGGTCGTACAGGAGGAGCATCGACCCCGCCCCCGCCCCGCGCAGCTCCAGCGGAATCCAGAGCAGGTGCGAGAACCCGCCCTCCCCGTCGAGGCGGAGGAGCCTGGCGCCGCGCCGCCGCCCGGGACGCTCGCGGGCCACGGCGACGGGGCCTTCCATCAGCGCCTGCACGCGCGCCTCGTCGCACGACGCGAGGGCTCGCACGGCGTCGTCGGGGTTCACCACCGCACCCGCCAGCGCACCCGCGCGCTCGACGGCGCCGGCCAGCAGCGGCCCCAGCGCATCGGCGGGGTCGGCCAGGTCCGCCACGCCCGCGAGCGCGCGCACGAACGGATCGCTCACGCCCGCCCCCGCCGGTGGAGGGCGAGGGCGGCGCGCGCGGGAAGAGGCGCTTCGGTAGCGGGGGTATCCTGACCGAACAACGGGCGATCCTTCGGGACGGGGTAAGCCGCCGGTCCTGGCGCGGCCGGAAGCGCTTGAAGATGCCCCTCCCGCCGCAATCAGCGGACCACCAACCGCCCGTTCCTCGCTGGCAGCCCGCAACGCGCCGCAACATCAGGCCGCAAAGGCGACACATGGCTCACGCGGAGCCGCGGAGGCGCAGAGAGAGAACCGCAACTGCATGGCTCACACAGAGACACAGAGACACAGAGGAAGAACCTCAGAAGTATTTCTCTGTGGCTTTCAGTTCCTTCTGTGGCCTCTGTGTGAGGCTTTTTGCCGGTGCTCTCTCCGCGCGAATCCCGAGGACAGGCACGGATGCATGCGAATGCCCCTCCCCCAGGTGGTTTTGGGGGAGGGGCCGCGAGGAACGAGCGGGGGTGGGGGCCCTCAGTCCGCGCCCACCGGCTCCGGAAGCAGCCGGTCGATCGCGGCGAGGAACTCGTCCACGTCCAGCGGCTTGGTGAGGTAGGCGTCGGCGCCCTCGGCGATCAGGCGGTCGATGGTGCGCGGAGTGGCGTCCGCGCTGATCATCACCACCGGGATCCCCGCCGTGCGCGCGTCGCAGCGCAGGCGCCGCAGCACCTCGTCACCCTGCACGTCGGGAAGGTGGAGGTCTAGCAGCACCAGGTCCGGCGCGTGCTCGCGGGCCAGCTCCGTCCCCATCCGCCCCTGCAGCGCGGGAATCGTCTTCCACCCCGGCCGCTCGGAGAGGATCGTCTCCACCAGGCTCAGGTTCGCAAGGTTGTCCTCCACGTACAGCAGCGTGACCGGCGAGCGGATCTTGGAGCCGACGCTCAGCGGGGCCGGCGAGCGCCCTTCCAGCCGCTCCACCGGGTCGCGCGCCAGCCGCAGGTCGAGGGCGAAGGTGCTCCCCTCCTCGCTGCTCTCCTCCAGCACCAGCGTGCCGCCCATCGCCTCCACCAGCCGCTGCGAGAGCGCCAGGCCCAGCCCCGTCCCCTCCACCTCCGTGTGCTCCGCGCCCAGGCGGGCGAACGGGACGAAGAGCTGGTCGTGCTGCGCGGGATCGACGCCCTTGCCCGTGTCCGTCACGCGCACCTTGACGCGCTCGTCCGGCAGGATCTCGCAGTGCAGGCGCACCGAGCCGCCCTCGCGGTTGTACTTGACCGCGTTCGACAGGAGGTTGAGGAGCACCTGCGACAGGCGCTGCCGGTCCGCCGTCACGAAGGGCTCGCCCCCGGGAAGCTCCCCGTCGTCCAGCGTGATGCAGCGCTGCGCCGCGAGCGGGCGGGCCAGCGCCACCGCCTCCTGCACCACCAGGGAGAGCCGCACGGGCTCCAGCGAGAGCTGCTGCCGGCCGCTTTCGATGCGGGCGATGTCCAGCACCTCGTTGATGAGGCGCAGCAGGTGCCGCCCCGCCGTCAGGATGTGCTGCACCCCGCGGCGCTGGTCCGCCGCCAGCGTGCCGCGCGACAGGAGCTGCGAGAAGCCCAGGATGGAGTTCATCGGGGTGCGCAGCTCGTGGCTCATCCTCGACAGGAACTCGCTCTTGGCGCGGTTGGCGCGCTCCGCCTCCAGCGTGGCGCGGCGCAGCGCCTCTTCGGCCAGCCGCCGCTCCGTCACGTCGCGGATGTTGGCGACCACGCCCTCGTCCGGCGAGTCGGTGGAGAGCGTCTGCCCGAACGCCTCCAGGTAGCGCCAGGAGCCGTCCTTGTGGCGGTAGCGGTACTCCGCGTGGCCCATCACCCCCGGTGTGGCAAAGGTGTTCTCCAGCTCCCGCACCACCACGGCCACGTCGTCGGGATGCACGAGCTCCCACGCGCTGCGCCCCACCAGCTCCTCCGGCTTGTACCCAAGGATGCGCGTCACCGAGGGGCTCTGGTACGTCATCACCCCGTCGGGGGAGATGATGACGATGTTGTCCTGCCCGTTCTCGATCAGCCGGCGGAAGTGCTGCTCGCTCCGGCGCAGCGCGTCCTCGGCCTCCTTTCGCTCGGTGATGTCGCGCGTGTTGAAGACCAGCCCCTCCGCCGCCGAGGTAGGCGAAACCGTGCGCCCGAACGTCTCCAGCTGCCGCCAGCTCCCGTCCTTGTGCAGGAAGCGGTACTCGGCGTGCCCCGTGGTCCCCGGCGCCGCCGCCGCCGCGGAGATCTCGCGCATGGCCGTCTCCAGATCGTCCGGATGCACCAGCGCGAACATGTTCTGCCCCACCGAGTCCTCGGGCGTGTAGCCCAGGATGCGCTCCATCGACGGGCTCTGGTAGCGGATCTCGCCGGTGGCCGGGTCCAGCACCACGATGATGTCGTGCGCGTTCTCGATGAGGGCCCGGTAGCGCTCCTCGCTGGCGCGCAGCGCGTCCTCGGCCTCCTTGCGGTCGGTGGTGTCGCGCGTGTTGATGACGATGCCGTCTTCCGGATTGTCCGTGAGCGTCTTCCCCACCGCCTCCACCGTGCGCCACGCGCCGTCGCGTGCGCGGTAGCGGAACTCGGACGACCGCGTCTCCCCCGGCCGCGCCGCCACCTCCGCGAGCGCCGTCCGCACGTGCGCGCGGTCGTCCGGATGCACGCGGTCCCACGCGGAGATCCCCACCCCTTCGCCCGCCTGGTAGCCGAAGAGCCGCCCGATCGCCTCGCTCTCGTAGCGGATGGTGCCGTCGGGCCCGATGATGGACACCAGGTCCGACGCGTTCTCGATCAGCCGCCGGAAGTGTTCCTCGCGCTCGCGCAGCCGCCGTTCTGCCGCCTTGCTGACGGTGATGTCGCGCACCACGGTCACCCGGTCGCCGTCCAGCAGCGGCACCAGGCGCATCTCCAGCTCGCGCTCGTCGCCAGCGGGGGTGCGCAGGGTGTGCTCCAGCGTCGCCAGGCGGCCGGTGCGCTCCACCTCGGCCAGCGCCGCGTCCAGGCGCCCGGCGGCCTCGGGGGGAAGCACCTCCTGCATGCGGCGAATCACCGTGTCGCCCGCGGGCACCAGGCCGCTCCACTCGGGGCCGGCGCGGTGGTCCACGATCGTCCCGTCCGGGCGCAGCCGGAAGTAGGCATCGGGGAGGGCCTGGAAGATCGCCTCCAGCTCCTGCGTGCGGCGGAGGAGCTCCTCGCGCGCTTCCTCGTGCTCGGCGACCTCCTCCTCCAGCGCGGCGTTGGCTCGCGCCAGCTCCGTGGTGCGCTCGTCCACGCGGCGCTCCAGCTCGAGGTTGGTGCGCTCCAGCTCCGCCTGCGCCTCCTTGAGGTCGGTCACGTCCTGGTGGACGATGATGACCTCGCGGATCTCCCCGTCCGCCGCGCGCACCGGCCGCGCCGACGCCTGGATCCAGCGCGGCGCCGAAGCGGCGTCCGCTCCGATGGCGCTGCGCGTGTCGAAGAGCGACGGCGGAAGCTCCAGCGTCTCCCCCGCGAAGGCGCGGCGCAGCAGGTCGCCCAGCTCGGCGAGCTGCGGTTCGTGCAGGGGGTTCCAGTCGCGCGTGTCCTCCAGCTTCAGCCCGAACAGCTCCTCCCACTCCTCGTTCACGTCCAGGGTGCGGCCTTCGGGGGAGAAGATCTGCACGCTCAGCGGGAACTGGCGGTACATCGCGCGGAAGCGGCTCTCCGATGCGTGCACGGCATCGGCGGCGGCGCGGTGCTCGCCCGCGAGGCGCAGGTGCGCGAGGCGGGATGCCGCGATGGCCGCGAGCGCCTCCATCATCTCCACGTCGTGGGCGGAGTAGCGCGCGGGGTCGCCGGTCTCCACGGCCAGCACGCCCAGCAGCTCCCGCCCCGCCATCACCGGCGTGCGGATGGCCGACCCGCCGTTGCCGCACCCGTCGTGGGGGCGCCCGGTGGCCAGCGTCCGCTTGCCGCGCACCACCCAGCGGTCCGGCGTCTCCGCGCACGCCAGGGCGCCCGCCCCCCGCGGCGAGTTGCCGTGGTAGCGGAGGGTGTCGGTGGCTGCGTCGTAGGTGGCCAGGCGGAAGGCGTCGAAGGAGATCGCCGGCCGGGCCGCGTCCTCCAGCGCACGCGCCAGCCCGTCCGCCGAGCCCGCCTCCAGCGCGGCCGCCGCGGCCCGGGCCACGGCCCGGATGCGGTGGAGCGCGTCGCTTTCGCGCGGGTGCTCGAGGAGGTAGGGGGATGCGCGCATGGGGATGGCTCCGTTCGGGGATTCTGCCTTACGACTCCGCGGAAGATGCCCCCGGCCTTCCTTTCCGGCATGGGGCGGATGACCCCCCTCTTTGCTTCCACCAGCAGGTACGCCGCTTCCCCGGGCTGGCGGCTATGGGGCGGCGGACCCGTTCGTGGGCCCCAAACCCCTTTTGCCGCGCCTCTCCACGCCACTAAAGTAGACAGAGAGGACACGGAGGGCTGTCAGGTGAGCGGGGGGGAACCTTGCCGAATGGCATGCCTCGTCCTGCACGGCCAGCCGCGCGCCTCCTGATCCGGGAGCCATTCCACCAAGGAGGGCGATGGCCTGACCCCAACCCACCGCGGCCCGGCGTCCCGACCCTGGACGCCGGCGCCGCCCGCCTCACCCCCGCCCAACCCACGCCACGCGTCCCGATCCCCCCGTAGGGGCAGCCCCATGTGGCTGCCCGTGCCCTCCCCCGCCCCGAACCCCGCCCCCCAGAACCGAAAACCGCCGCCCCCCCGCACCCCCCTTTGTCATCC
>DASVTZ010000009.1 GCA_036387335.1 Longimicrobium sp. | reverse complement strand
CGCGCTCCCCTGCCTGCCCAGCGTGCTGCTGGAGCGGGGACGCGAAGTACGGCGTAGGCTCCGAGAGCCACCCCGAAAGCGGACGATGCAACTCCTTGAAATCAAGAAGTTTAAGGCCTTAAGTTAACGCCTATGGGGATTCATCCCCCGGTGCGCGGCGCCGATGCCATCGCTGGCGCCCATCCCCCGGTGCGCGTCCGCCGGTTTTTCGTCCCCCGGTGCGGGGTCCGGGTGATCCGGCCCGTCCCCCCCAAAAACACCCGCCGCGCCCCGGCAACCGGGACGCGGCGGGTGTCCACCCGTGGAGACGTTCGGCCTCAGGCCGGGACGGCGTCGCCGGCGACGGCGCGGTTGAGGCGGTTGCGCAGGTCGTCCTCGTCGATGCCCAGCATCAGGGCGGCGCGCTGGTGGTCGCCCTCCACGAAGGAAAAGGTCTTGAGCATCAGCGTGCGCTCGGCCATCTCCAGCTTGGTGCCCACGGGAAGTCGGATCTCGCGGTCCTCCGTCACCAGCAGCTCGTGGGCGCGCATGTCGGCCAGCGTCACCATGTCGCCGCGGGCCAGGATCACGGCGCGCTCCACCGCGTTCTTGAGCTCACGGACGTTGCCGGGCCAGCGGTAGCTGTTGATGAACTCCAGCGTCTCCGGCGCGAACCCCTTGAGCGGCTTCCCGTTCTCCTCCGCGAAGCGGCGCAGGAAGGCCTCGGCCAGGATGCGCACGTCGCCGCGGCGCTCGCGAAGCGGCGGCAGGACGAGCGGGATCACGGCCAGGCGGTGGTACAGGTCGTCGCGGAGCTTCCCCTCGTCGATGGCGCGCTGGATGTTCTTGTTGGTGGCGGCCACCACGCGGATGTCCACGTGCACCTCCTTCTTGCCGCCCAGGCGGCGGAAGGAGCGCTGCTCCAGGGCGCGCAGGAACTTCACCTGGATGTCCGGCTCCATCTCCGCGACCTCGTCCAGGAAGAGCGTGCCGCCGTCGGCCAGCTCGAAGCACCCGGCCTTCTCGTTGATGGCGCCGGTGAAGGCGCCCTTTTCGTGGCCGAAGAGCTCGTTCTCCAGGATCTCGCGCGGGAAGGCAGCGCAGTTGATGGCGATGAACGGGCCCTTGTGGCGGTTGCTCTTGTCGTGGATGGCGCGGGCCACCAGCTCCTTGCCCGTGCCGCTCTCGCCCACGATCAGCATCGAGGCATTCGACGGCGCGGCCGCCTCGATGGTGCCGTAGATCGACTGCATCTCCTCCGACTGGCCGATCAGGTCGCCGAAACGCGTGAGGTTCTTGAGCTTCTCCTCGAGCGTGCGGTTGGCCTGCTTGACCCGGTACGCTTCCAGCGCCTTGGGAAGGAGGGCCTTGAGGCGCGCCACGTTGAGCGGCTTCTCCAGGTAGTCGTACGCCCCTTCCCGCATCGCCGCCACCGCGCTGTCCACCGAGGCGCTGCCGGTGATGATGATGATCTCGCTGGCGATGCCGGCCTCGCGCATCTTGGCGAAGAGCGCCAGCCCGTCCAGCTCAGGCATGCGCAGATCGGCGAGGACGACGCCGTACCCGCCGCCGCCCTTCACCATCTCCCACGCCGTCTTCCCGTCGGTGGCGGTGTCCACTTCATATCCGTCATCCGCCAGGAGCATCTGCAGCCCCTCGACGATGTGGCGCTCGTCGTCCGCTACGAGAATCTTTTGAAGCATGCCGTCGCCCTGGAGGTGTTGCCTGATATATATAGTGACCCGCAAGATAGGAACGCGGCGGGGCGCGGTCAACCCGTTGCACCGCAACCCGCTACGCAGTATGCAGATGGCGCCTGGCGGCGCCCCTGCCTCATCAGCGCGCCAGCGGCACCTTCAGCACGCGCATCCCCGCCGCGTCGCCCTCCACGCGGCCGCCCATCTTCTCGGCCAGGTAGCGCGCCACGGCCACCCGCTCGGCGCTCTCGGCCGGCGGCTCCAGCCCCGCCCCGCTCGTCTCCACGGAGAGGACGGCGCTCCCCTCCGCCTCGTCCAGCACGATGCTCATGGTGGCCCCGGGTCCGACGGCGTCGAGCGCATCGAGCACCAGGTTGAGGATCACCTGCCGCGTGGGCTCGCGCGGGATGAAGACGCGCGTCACCCCGTCCCCCGGCCGGAAGTCGACGGCGGCCTCGCGCTGGCGTGCCTCGAGCTGGATCAGCTCCATCAGCTCCTCGGTGAGGTCGCGGAGCGTGGTGGTCTCCGCGCCGCGCCCGGGGCGCGACAGCCGCAGGAGGAGCTCGATGCGCCGGTTGACGCGCTCCATCTCGCCGCTGAGCACGGCGAAGTTGCGCTGCATCTCGTCGGTTTCGCCGACGGCGCGCGCCACCCGCCGCTTCAGCACCTCCAGGTTGATGACCATGGAGTGGAGCGGGTTCTTGATCTCGTGCGCCAGGTCGTCGGCCAGCCGCTCCAACAGGTCCAGCTTGTTGGCGCGTACGCGGAGGGTGTCGTCCGCCGCGTCCGGCGACTCGAGGGTCATGGTGTCGATGCTCACATCCGTTTCCAGGCACAGCAGGACGGCGGCGCGCCCGTAGTGTGACGGGTGCGGTGAATGGTCCGGGGTGCGGGGGGAAGCACAATCCGTTCCGCACGGGGAAGTCTCCGCCGTTCTTTCCGTATCCTCTGTGTCTCTGTGTGAGGCAAAAAGAAGCGGGGCCGCGCAT
>DASVTZ010000008.1 GCA_036387335.1 Longimicrobium sp. | reverse complement strand
CCCCCCCCCCCCCCCCCCCCCCCCCCCCCCCCCCCCCCCCCCCCCCCCCCCCCCCCCCCCCCCCCCCCCCCCCCCCCGCCCGCCCCCTACACCGCCCCCAGCCCCGTATTCGCCCGCACGTTCAGCTCGCTGTACGCGGCTTCGGACACCGGGTCGCGCGACAGGAGCGAGCCGAGGATGGCGGCCAGGAAGCCCAGCGGCACCGAGACCACGGCCGGGTTGTCCAGCGGGAAGATGGCGGCGGCCTGGATCAGGTGGCGGGTGGCGGCGGCCGGCGGGTCGACGCCCATGACGGCGGGGCTCAGGACGATCAGCACCACCGACGAGATCAGCCCCACCAGCATCCCCGTCACCATCCCCGTGGTGTTGAAGCGCCGCCAGTACAGCGTCAGCAGGATGGCGGGGACGTTGGCGCTGGCGGCCACCGCGAAGGCGAGCCCCACCAGGAACGCCACGTTCAGCGACCGCAGCGCGATCGCCATCCCGATCGACACGATTCCGATGAGGGCGGCGGCGATGCGGGCCACGCGTACCTGCTCCTTTTCGTCGTGCCCCTCGCCGCGCTTCACCACGCTGAACCAGATGTCGTGCGCGAAGGCGGATGACGAGGCAATGGTCAGCCCCGCGACCACCGCCAGGATCGTGGCGAAGGCGATGGCCGCCACGAACGACAGAAAGATCTCGCCCCCCACCTCCTGCGCCAGCAGCGGCGCGGCCAGGTTCTGGTTGGGGATGAGCTTTCCATCCTTCATCAGCCCGATGTTCGCCTTCCCCACCAGCGTGGCGGCGCCGAAGCCGAGAAAGGTGGTCATGATGTAAAAGGTGCCGATCAGGATCATCGCCCACACCACCGAGGTGCGCGCGGCGATGGCGGAGGGCACCGTGTAGAAGCGCACCAGGATGTGCGGCAGCCCCGCCGTGCCGAAGATCAGCGCCACGCCCAGCGAGATCAGCGAGAGCGGGCCCCACTTGCCGTGGTAGTACAGGCCGGGCTGCGTGAAGTCCTTTGTGATCGGCGCCCCTCCGCCGGGGCAGATGCCATTCTTCACCGCCCCGTCCGCGCACACCTGCCCCGTCACGCCCGCGACCGCGTCGAAGAACTGGATGAAGGAGAAGTTGAAGCGGTACATCACCAGCAGCGACAGCAGGATGGTGCCCATCATCAGGAGCACGGCCTTCACGATCTGCACCCACGTCGTCGCCAGCATCCCGCCAAAGATCACGTACACCAGCATCAGCGCGCCCACCATCACGATGGCGAGGTTGAAGGAGATCTGCGGGATCAGCAGGCTCACCAGCGAGCCGGCGCCCACCATCTGCGCGATCATGTAGAAGAGCGAGACGGTGAGCGTGGAGATGGCCGCGACGGTGCGCACCTTGGGGCTCCTGAGGCGGAAGGCCAGCACGTCCGCCATGGTGAACTTGCCCGTATTGCGCAGCGGCTCGGCGACCAGGAGCAGCACCGTGAGGTACGCCACCAGCCATCCCACCGAGTACATGAAGCCGTCGTAGCCGTAGAAGGCGATCAGCCCCGCGATCCCCAGGAACGAGGCGGCGCTCATGTAGTCGCCCGCCACGGCCCACCCGTTCTGGAAGCCGGTGATGCTGCGTCCCGCGCTGTAGAACTCCGCCGTGGTCTGCGTGCGGCGCGATGCCCAGAAGGTGATCCCCAGCGTCAGGAGCACGAAGCCCACGAACATCAGGAGCGAAGTGGTCACCTGGCACCTCCCGCGTGGGCGCGCGACGCGATCCGCTCGGCCTGGGCGTCGAAGTCGCGGGCACGGCGCACGTACATCACCATGAGGATCCACGCCATGAAGAACTGCGACAGGGCGAAGAGGTAGGCGACGTTCACGTTCCCCACCACGTCGCGTCCCATCGCCCGGGGGAAGTAGCCCACGAGCACCGGCAGGGCGAAGTAGTAGACCACGAAGAAGAGCGTGGCGGGGATGATGAAGCGGCGCTTGGCGGCCACCAGGGCGCGGAACTCGGGGTCGTTCTCCAGCCGCGCCCAGGCATCGGCGGTGAGCGGTTCAGGCGGCGGCGGTGTGGACGGACCTGACATGGAGGACCCCGGGTGGAGGGAACGGCGGGCACTTTCGCGAATCGGGATGGGTCGTGGGACGTTAGGCCGGTGCGCGCGCGTTGACAAGGGGACGCGGCGGGGGGCATTCTCAGCGCGCACCTTCGGCGGAGGCGTGACGGATGACGGTGGTCACGATTGCGAGGCAGTTCGGCGCCCGCGGCGAGGCGGTGGCCAACCGGCTGGCCGAGGCGCTCGGCTGGCGCCTGCTGGACCGCGCGCTGGTGGAGCGGATCGCCGCCGAGCTGGAGGTGGCGCCTGAGCAGGTGGAGGCCAACACCGAGCGCGTGGAGCGCTTCGTGGAGCGGCTGGGGCTGTATCTCTCCGAGAGCTTCCCGGAGTCGCTCGCCGGCGTCCCCGCCGCCCTCTCGCCCGAGGCGACGGCGAAGGCGGCGCGGCGCATCGTGGCCCAGGCCGCGGCGGAGGAGCCGGCGGTGATCGTGGGGCACGGGGCGCAGTGCATCCTGCGCGGCAACGCGGACACCTTTCACGTGCTGCTACATGCCCCGTTCGCGGCGCGGGTGGCGCGGGTGAGGGAGCACTTCGGCATCGACGAGCGCGTCGCCACAGAGCGCGTGCGCCGCTCGGACGCGGACCGGCGCGCGTACGTCCGCGAGCACTTCGGGCAGGACTGGCTCGATCCCGCCCTCTACCACCTCAGCGTCGACACCGCACGCTTCGGCGTGGAGGGGACGGCGGAGCTGATCTGGGAGGCCACCAACCGCGTGCTCCAGCGTCCGGGTTGAACCGGCTTCTACTGCGGCCTCACGCGGAGGCGCGGAGACGCAGAGGAGAGCACGCGAAGTTCTCTCAGCGCCTCCGCGTCTCCGCGTGAGACTGCTGTTTTCTTTTTGGATGGAGGGGGCGATGGAGGAGGAGAGGGCGCTCAGGCTGGGGCACATCACGTACAGCAACTGCTTTCCGGTGCACGCCGGGATCCTGGATGGCGGGCTGGGGGCGGGGCTCTCGGTGGTGGAGGGGGTGCCGTCGGAGCTGAACGGGATGCTGGACCGCGGCGAGATCGACGTGGCGCCGTCGTCCAGCATCGAGTTCGCGCGGCATGCGGATGAGTACGGCATCATGCCGGAGCTGGTGATCGGGTCGCGGGGGCCGGTGAGGAGCATCCTCTTCCTGGCGCGCCGCCCGCCCGAGTCGCTCGACCGCGCGCGCGTGGCGATCCCCACCGCGTCGGCGACTTCGGTGGTGCTGCTCAAGGTGCTGCTGCGCACGCGCTGGGGCGTGGAGCCCGCCTTCCACTGGTTCGACCAGGCCCGCGACGACCCCTTCGCCGCCGGCGCGGACGCGGCGCTCTTCATCGGCGACGTGGCGCTGCGCGGAGGGCTGCACCCCGGCCTTCCCTTTCGCTTCGACCTGGGCCAGGTCTGGTGGGAGCAGACGGGGCTCCCCTTCGCCTTCGCCGTATGGCAGGTGGCGGGGGGCAGCCCGGACGCGCTGCGCCGCCTGCACCGCACCCTGCTGGCCTCGCGCGAGTACGGCGCGCGCAACCGCGCGGAGCTGGCGGTGCGCTGGGGGCCGCACTTCGGTTTCGAGCCCCCGTTCCTCGAGCGCTACTGGGGCGACCTGTCGTTCGAGCTGGACCCGTCCATGATCGAGGGGCTTCGGGCGTTCTATGCCCTTGCCGCCGAGATCGGCGAGATCCCGCGGGTTCCGGAGCTGCGCTGGGCCGTGTAGGCCCGGCTTCGTCAGAACCGCCCGCGCTCGCGCATTCGCCTGCAGATGCACCATCGGGAGCCGCTCCCGGCTTCCGATCCCAGCACTCTTCCACACACGGTCCCGTATCCATGAAGAAGCGATTCATCGCCGCCGTAGCAGCCGCCGCCCTGGTCTCCGCCGCCCCGGCGCGCGCCCAGACCGACTCCGTGCCCGCGTACCAGCAGGTCATCTCCGCGAATCCGCTGGGCCTCCTCTTCGGCTACTTCAACGGCGAGTACGAGCGGGCGGTCAGCACCACCACCACCGTGGGCGTGGCGGGGGCGTACTTCTCGCCCGACAACGACGCGCTGGCCACCGTCGAGGCCAAGTTCCGCTACTATCCGCAGGCGCGCCCCCTCTCCGGCTTCTCCATCGGCGGATCGCTGGGGTACGGCCAGGTGACCGACGAGAACGATTTCGAGGAGTTCGTCGTGGATTCGCAGGTGCGGCAGGATGACGGCACGACCTCATCCGCGTTCATCGTGGGTGTGGAGCTGAACTACAACTGGCTGGTGGGGCGCGACCGCCGCTTCTTCATCGGCACCGGCATCGGCGCCCGCCGCCTGATCGGCGGCGACATCGACGACGCCTCCGACCTCCCGGTAGTGATCCCCACCATCCGCCTGGTGAACATCGGCTTCGCGTTCTGACCGGATTGTCTCACTTTCGTTTTGAAGCTCAGCGGGCGGCGTGCTGGTCCAGCGTGGCGCGGATGATCTCCAGGAGGGACCAGGGGGTGAAAGGCTTCTGCAGAAAGAGCGCGGCGGAGGTCAGCACGCCGCGCCGCAGCACCTCGTCGTCCGTGTAGCCGGACATGAAGACCAGCGGAACGCCAGGCAGGATGTCCCCCAGCCGCTGGGCGGCGGCGTGGCCGCCCATGTGCGGCATCACCACGTCCATCAGCACCAGGTCGATGACGCCGCCGTGCCGCTCCGCCATCTCGATGGCCTCCACGCCGTTGCGGCACTCCAGAACGGCATAGCCGGAGCGGGTGAGCGCGCGGCGCGCCACCATCCGCACCGCGTCCTCGTCCTCCACCAGCAGGATGGTCTCCGTGCCCCCCGCCGCCGCCGGGTCGGCCGGGGTGCGCGCGGGGCGCCCGGCCGCCGCGGCGGAGAGGTAGATCTTGAAGACGCTCCCCACGCCCACCTCCGAGTACACCCAGAGGTGCCCCCCGCTCTGCCGCACGATTCCGTACACCGTCGACAGCCCGAGCCCCGTGCCGCGCCCCACCTCCTTGGTGGTGAAGAAGGGCTCGAAGATGTGCCCCATCACCTCCGGCGGCATCCCGCTCCCCGTGTCGCTCACCGCCAGCATCACGTAGCGCCCCGCCGGGATCAGCGACCCGTCCCACGCCCGCTGCGAGCCGTCGAACTCCGCCTCCGCCGTCTCGATGGAGATGCGCCCGCCGTGTGGCATGGCGTCGCGCGCGTTCACCGTCAGGTTCATCAGCACCTGCTCCAGCTGCCCCGGGTCGGCCTCCACGCTCACCGCCTGGTCGCGGGCGTTGAAGTGGAGATCCACGTCCTCGCCGATCAGGCGCCGCAGCATGGGGAGCATGTCGGAGACCAGCGAGCCCACCTGCAGGCTCTGCGGCTTCAGGATCTGGCGGCGGCTGAACGCCAGGAGCTGGCGCGTGAGCGAGGCGGCGCGCTCCGCCGCCTGGCGGATCTCGCGCAGGTCCTCCTGGCGCGGGTCGTCCGCCGGAGTGTCGGACAGCAGGAGGCTCACGTTGCCGCCGATGACGGTGAGCACGTTGTTGAAGTCGTGCGCCACCCCGCCCGCCAGCATCCCCACCGCCTCCATCTTCTGCGACTGGCGGAGCTGCTCCTGCAGGTTGCGCTGCTCGGTGAGGTCGGTGGAGACGCCCACCACGCCGATGGTGCGCCCCGTGGAGTCCTGCACCGGCGAGCGGGTGGCGATCACCGTCAGGGGGCGGCCGTCGCGCCGCGTCAGCGTCAGCTCCCCCGTCCAGCTCTCGCCGCTGGCCAGCGCCTCCGCGGCCTCGGCGTCCGCCTCGTCGATGTCGGCGCCGAACAGCTCGCGCCGCGTGAGCCCGAGCACCTCGTCCGCGCGCCAGCCGTAGAGCTGCTCGGCGTACGGGTTCCACGAGGTGATGGCGCCGTCCAGGTCGGTGGCGATCACGGCCTGCTGCACCGTGTCCAGCAGGAGCGCCTGCAGGCGCACGGCGTCTTCCACGCGGTCACGCTCCGAGAGGTCCAGCATGGAGCCGATCATCCGCACCGGGCGGCCGTCCGCCTCGCGCAGGAGGTAGGCGCGGTCCAGGATGCGCACGTAGCTCCCGTCCCCGCGCGCGAAGCGGTACTCGTCGGACCAGGTGAGGTCGCTCCCGTCCAGGGCCGACCGCAGCCTGGCGACGACGCGCGCGCGCTCTTCGGGGTGGATGCGCTCCTCCCACCAGGCGAGGTTCGTGATGCCGCTGCCGCGCGGGTGGCGGAGGACGGCGGTGAGCGCCTCGTTCCACTCCAGCGTGTCGCTCGCCAGCTCCCAGTCCCACAGCACGTCGTTTGTGGCGCTGAACACCAGGCGGTAGCGCTCCTCGCTGGCCCGCACGGCGCGCGCGGCGGCCGCCTCGGCGGTGATGTCGGCCGCGATCACCACTCCGGCCACGATGTCGCCCCGCGCGTCCGCCACGGGCGTGGCGCTCAGCCGGGCCGTGCCGCGCACCCCGTCCGGCCGCACGATCTCGTACGTCTCGTCCACCACGCTGCGCCCCGTGCGCAGCGCGCGGGCCAGCGGCCACTCCTCCGCCCGCACGCGCCGCCCGTCCGGGTGGTACCCCTCCCAGTCCCCGTACTCGCTCACCGAGCCGGACGACATGTAGCCGTGGCTCCAGATCTCGTCGATCTTGCGGTTCCCCAGGATCAGGCGCCCCGACGGCGCCTCGGCGATGATGACCCCCACCGGGAGCTGCTGCACCACGGCGTTCAGCAGGCTCCGCTCCTCGGCGAGCCGCTCGGTGAACTTCGCGGCCTCCTCGTCGCGCTGCCGGCGGCGGGTGACGTCGCGGAAGTAAACGGACACCCCGCCGTCGTTGGGGTGGGCGTTCACCTCGAACCACCCCTCCAGCGGGGCGAAGTAGGTCTCGAAGGTCCTGGGCAGGCCCGTCTCCACCACGGCGCGGTACTCCGTTTCGAACACCGTCCCCACCGCCTCGGGAAACTCGTCCCAGATGCGGCGCCCCAGCAGCTCATCGCGCCGCCGGCGCAGGAGCGGCTCGGCCTGTGGGTTCAGGTAGCGGAAGCGCCAGTCCTCGTCGAGCGCAAAGAAGGCGTCGGTCACGCTTTCGAGGATGCGCACGGCGCGGTCGCGTTCGGCCTCGGCCTCGGCGCGGGCGCTCTGCTCGGCGGTCACGTTCTCGTGCGCCACCACGGCGTGCCGCACCCCGTCCGACACGAGCGGCGTCACCCGAAGCTGGAACCAGAGCCGCTCGCGTGGCGTGTGGCAGGGATACTGGAGGGTGAAGAAGTCCGTCTCCCCGGCCAGCACGGCGCGGATCCCTTCGGCGGTGCGCCTGGCCATGTCGCCGTCGCCGCCGCGCACGCGGGCGCAGACGCCGGTGTAGCTCTCGCCCAGGTAGCTGCGTGCGGCCCCGTTCTCCTCGCCGAAGCGGCGCCACGCCTCGTTCACGGCCACGATGGCGCCTTCCCCGTCCACCACGGCCAGGTGCGCGGAGAGCGCGTCGATGGAAGCCTGCAGCACCTCGCTGGCTTCGCGGTCGCGCGGGAACAGCGTGGTGCGCTCGTCGCCGCCGAGCTCGCGCATCTCCGCCCGGAGCGCGTCTATGCGGCGCCGGATCTCGTCGATTCGGAGTACGCGGTCTTGAGGGGTGAGGGTCTGCTGGTTCATTGCTGAAATATATGGCTGCTGCGGGTGCGCGGCGGAACGGCCGCGACACAAGCAAAGGGTCTGGGAGATGGCCGAATGCGGGCTGGAACATCAGAGCGTGAAGGCGGAACATCTAATGTAACATAAAGTGCGGCCCGTGGGTACACATTCGTTCATAGCGACGGGCCAAACCACGCTGACTGTCACGCAAGTACCCGTCGCGGGCGGAAAGCACCGCGGGATCGTTCTTCCTCTAAATCGTGGCGCGCATGGAATCTGTGACCCTCGCGGGCGCCACCCGGTGCCGCACGCACCTAAGAGGGCGGGGCCGGAAGCGCGAGCGATGGTGGTGGGGAGGGCACGGGCAGCCACATGGGCGGCCCCTACGGGTGTCGGCCCCGAATGGCGGGCGTCGCGGTGGGGGCGAGGGCGGGCAGACACGCAGGTCTGCCCCTACCGGTGACGGTGCGGCAAGACCGGCACGGATGCACGCAAACACCCCTCCCCCGCGGTTTGGGGGAGGGGTCGCGAGGAACGAGCGGGGGAGGGGGCCCCCTCTAAAACACCCGCAAATTGATGTACTTCTTCGGGTTCGCCTGGATGTCCTCTGCCAGCGACCCGTAGCGCGTGGCTGTCTGGTTGATGTTGGCGGCGGCGGCGTTGAGGTTGTTGTAGAGCGACTCGTCACGGCTCAGCTTGCCCAGCGTGCCCTCGCCGCGGTCGATGCGGCCGGCGATGCTCGCCATGGATTCGCCGGCGGCGTTGAACGAGCGGGCCGCCGCGTCCATCCGCAGCGAGATGGAGTCGGTGCGGGCGATGGCGCGCGCCAGCTCCGGACGCGTCGCGGCGCCCTCGACGCCCGCGGCCGAGCGGCGCAGCGAGCCGGAGACGCCCTGCAGCTCGCGCCGCTGCTCGGCGGCCAGCGCGCTGAGCTCCGTCAGCATCGCCTGCAACTCGGTGGCGCTCGTCTGCACGGCACCGATCGTCTGCTGGCTCAGAAGGGCCTGTGCCCGGCCAAGAACGGTGTCCGCGCGCGTGCCGACGGCGGTGGCGGTGGCCATGATGTCGCTGGCGCCGGCGCCGGCCGCGTCCGTGGAGGGCAGGATGCCGCCGTCCGCCAGCTTCTGCCGCGAGCGGCCCGGGAGGATGGTGGCGACGACGCCGCCCAGCAGCCCGTTGCTGCTCAGGTACACGCGCGAGTCGGAGGGCACCGGGTACTCGCCCTCCAGCTCCATCCGCACCCGGACGCCGTTGTCCTGGATCTCGAAGGAGCGGATGCGGCCGATGTTCACGCCCCGGAGCTGCACCGGGTCGCCCTTTCGGATCCCGCCCGCCGTCTCCACCAGCGTGGAGATGTAGTACCGGCCGCGGAAGGTGCCCGGGTCGGTGAGCAGGAAGAGGGCGAAGAGCACGGAAAGGATGCCCACCAGCACGAAGATGCCGACCTGCACTTCGCGGCGGGGAGTGCGTGCGACGCTCACGGTGGCGAGGTCCTCGCTAGGGATTCGGTTGCGCGGGGCCGTGGGGGCCCCGCCATCTGCGCGCTGTATCATTATACTGCCTCGAGCAGGTCTGAGTCGGGAACGTCGCGCTCCAGGAACGCCCTCACCAGCGGATCGCGGCTCGCCCGGAACTCGTCCGGCGTGCCCACGAAGCGGATCTCCCCGTGGTCCAGCATCGCCACCCGGTCGGAGATGGGGAGCGCCCCCTCGATGTCGTGCGTCACGATGATGGAGGTCACCCCCAGCTCCCCCGCCAGGCGGGCGATCAGCCGGTGGACCACCGTCGCGTTGACCGGGTCGAGCCCCGTGACCGGCTCGTCGTACAGCAGGATCTGCGGGCGCGACACGATGGCCCGCGCGATCCCCACCCGCTTCCTCATCCCGCCCGAGAGCTCGGAGGGGATCTTACCGAGCACCGCGTTGGGGTCCAGGTTCACCAGCTCCAGCGCGTTCACCACGCGCCGCAGCACCTCCTCCTCCCCCGCCTCGCGCTGCTCCTGGTCGCTGAGCCCCTGCGACACGTTCTCGAACACCGTCATCGAGTCGAACAGGGCCGCGTTCTGGAATACGTAGCCCACCTTGCGGCGGATCTTGTCCAGCGTGCGCTTGGGTGCGTTGACGACCGAATCGCCGTCGATCACCACGTCGCCGCGCTCGGGGTGGATCAGCCCGATGGTGGTCTTGAGCAGCACGCTCTTGCCCGTGCCGGAGTGCCCCACCACCGCCAGCGTCTCGCCGCGCCCGATCTGCAGGTTCACCCCGGCCAGGATGGGCCGGTCGAAGCGCTTGTGCAGGTCGCGGTACTCCACCATCGGCTGGCCGTTCATCGCTCCCTCCATCATCAGTTGAGGAGGAGGGGCGGAAAGAGCGCGTCCAGGAAGAGGACGGCGAGCGTCATCAGCACCACCGCGCTCGTCGTGGCCTTCCCCACGCCCTCGGCGCCGCCGCGGGTGGTGAGCCCCATGTGGCTGGCGATCAGCGGGATCACGAAGCCGAAGACCACGCCCTTGCACAGCGAGTAGAAGAGGTCCCAGCTGTGCCACCAGAGCTGCGCGCCGTACAGGAACGAGTCCGCGCTCAGCCCGATGGTGGCCTGCGCGGAGAACATCCCGCTCAGGATGCCGGCCGTGTTGGCGAGCCCCACCAGGCAGGGCACCACGATGATCCCCGCGATGATGCGGGGCGACACCAGCGTGCGCACCGGGTCGCGCCCCAGCGAGTGGAGCGCGTCGATCTGCTCGGACACCTGCATGGTCCCCAGCTCGGCGGTAATGCGCGCGCCCACGCGGCCGATGAGCACCACGGCCGTCATGATGGGCCCCAGCTCCAGCACCACCGACGAGGTCACGACGCTTCCCAGCACGTACAGCGGCACGGAGCCGGTGAACTGGTAGCCGCCCTGCTGCGAGGTCACCACGCCGGCCAGGATCCCGGTCACCAGCACGATGGGCACCGACGACACGCCCATCCAGTACATCTGCCGCACCACCTCGCGCAGCGGAATGCGCCCGGTGAACAGGTACACGGCCGTCTGCCACACCAGCGACCCGATGTTCCCGAGGTGGGCGAGCAGGTTCTCCGCCCCGCGTCCCAGCCCGCCGAGCCCCTTCTCCACCGGCCGCAGCGGCCGCACCCGGGTGCGCTGCCGTGCCTCGGGGAGCGTGGCGTGCTCCGTGGCCTCTCTCTCCGCCTGCATCGCCTTCCCCCCTGTAAGGCCCGCTCCAACCCCACCGAAGCTAAGCCGCGAATTTACAACAGATTACACCTAAATGCAACCGGAACAACCGTTTAGCTCGCCCTCACCCCCGCTCGTTCCTCGCTGCCCCCTCTCCCGATAACAGGAGAGGGCTGCGCCCTCGCCGTTATCATGAGAGGGGGCGGTTTGCGTCGCCCGGATTCCGGTAGGGGCTGACCTGCGTGTCTGCCCACCCTCTCCCGCGCGCCAAACTCCGGCAACGCACCCCGACCCCCTGTAGGGGCCGCCCCACGTGGCTGCCCGTGCCCTCCCGCGCCCCGTCGCCCGGCCATCGGCCACCGGCCCGCTGTTCTCCCCCTCTCCCGAGAACGAGAGGGGCACCCTCTCCTGTTATCGGGAGAGGGGGCCGGGGGGTGAGGGCCCCTCAATCCCCCGGCACCGCCTCCGGCTCCAGCACCGTCACCCGGCGCGGGCGCTCGTCGCCATGCCCGCCGCCACCGTGCCCGCCGCCATGCGCACCCGCTGCGTGCGTGGACTTGCGCCCAAAGAACGCCATCGTGTTCTCGCGCAGCTCGTCCAGGATCTCGTAGAACGTCGGGATCGCGATCAGGGTGAGCAGGGTGGAGGTGATGGTGCCGCCGATCACGGCCACCCCCAGCGGTGAGCGGAACTGCGCCCCCTCGCCCGACCCCAGCGCCACCGGGATCATGCCGGCGATCAGCGCGAACGTCGTCATCAGGATCGGGCGCAGGCGGATGGCGCCCGCCTCGATCAGCGCCTCGCGCCGCGGCAGCCCCTTCTCCTGCGACCAGATGGCGAAGTCGATCAGCAGGATGGCGTTCTTGGCCACGATCCCCATCAGCAGGATCACGCCGATCATGCTCATGATGTTGAGCGTGTTCCCCGTGATGCGCAGCCCCAGCATCACCCCCACCAGCGAGAGCGGCAGGGAGAACATGATGGGAAGCGGGTCCAGGAACGAGCCGAACTGCACGACCAGGATCAGGTACATCAGCATCACCGCCACGCCCAGCGCGAAGAAGATGCGCCCGAACACCTCGTTCTGGTCCTCCGTCTCGCCGCCCTGCGACACCTGGTAGCCCACCGGGACGTTGACCTTCTCCAGCCGCTGGGTGATGCCGGCGACCACGTCGGTCAGCGGGACGCCCTCCGTGTTAGCCTCCACGTTGATGACGCGCTCGCGGTCCAGGTGGCTGATGACGGCGGGGCCCAGGTTGCGCTGCACGCGGGCCACCTGCCCCAGCGGCACCGAGACCGGCCCGCCCGCGCCCGTCGGCGGGAGCACCAGCGGCACCGCCTCCAGGTTGGCCGTGCGGCTGCGCGCCTCCGCGGAGAAGCGCACGTACACGTCGCGCGTCTCGCCCGAGGGGTCCACCCAGTCGCCCGCATCGATGCCGGCGAAGGCGGGGCGGAGGGCCTGCGCGACCTGGCCCGCCGTCACGCCCAGCGACCCCGCCAGCCCGCGGTTCAGCTCCACCGTGAGCTCCGGGCGCTGGCCTTTGGTGGAGAGGCTGACGTCCACCGCGCCGGGCACCTGCTTCACCTCAGCCATCACCTGCTCGGCGAGGGTGTTGAGGGTGGCCAGGTCCGGCCCGCGAAGCTGGATCTGGATCTGCTTCTGGTTGCCGAAGCCGCCCGTGGCCAGCGCCGCCTCCGCCCCGCCGATGCGCTTGGCCTCTTCGCGAAGCTCGGCCGCGATCTCGTCCTGCCCGCGCGCGCGGTCGCCCTTGGGGGTGAGGCGGATGTAGACCGTCGCCTCGTCCACCGCCCCGCCGCGCCCGCCCACCGTGGTGTAGGTGTAGCGCACCTCGGGCTTGCCGCGGGCCAGCGACGCCACCTCCTCGGCCTTCATCTGCGTGTAGGCCAGGTTGCTGCCCGGCGGAGTGTCGATCTCCACCATGAACTCGCTGCGGTCGTCGGCGGGGAAGAACTCGCCGCCCAGCTTGAAGACGACGGGCACCATCCCTGCCGCCATCATCCCGATCATCAGCGAGCCCAGCACCACCGCCGCTCGCCCGATGCCGCCCAGGATCTTGCCGCGGCGCCTGCGCCCGATGGGTACGAGCGGGGCGACGACGGCGGCCAGCAGCGCCATCCCCAGCACCACGGCGAAGCCCAGGATGCCGGTGGCGGGGATCTGCAGGGCGCCCAGGAACATCCCCAGCGCCAGCATCACGATGAAGAGCCGGTGGTCCAGCGCCCACCCGATCACCCGGCGGTAGCGGTGCGCCTGGTGGTCGAACCAGCGGTTGAAGCGGTCCAGCATCCGCGTGATCCACCACTTCTCGTTCTCGGGCACGTGCGGGTCCGGCCAGTAGGCGGAGAGCATCGGGTCCAGCGAGAACGACACGAAGAGAGACACCAGCACCGAGCAGGCGATGGTGAGCGCGAACGGCGCGAACCACTGCTCCGCCAAACTCCCCATGAAGGCGATGGGCACGAAGACGCAGACGATGGAGAACGTCGTGGCCGCCACGGCCAGTCCGATCTCGTCCGTGCCCTCGCGCGCCGCCGTGTAGTGGTCCTTACCCATCTCCACGTGGCGCACGATGTTTTCTCGCACCACGATGGCGTCGTCGATCAGGATGCCGATGGCCAGCGAGAGGCCCAGCAGCGACATCGTGTTGAGCGTGAAGCCGAAGGCCCACACCGCCGTGAACGAGGCCAGCACCGACACCGGCAGCGCCAGGCCGGTGATGATGGTGCTGCGCCACGAGTTGAGGAAGATGAAGACGACGAGCACCGTGAGGAGCGCGCCCTCGATGAGCGTCTCCTGCACGTTGTTCACCGAGTTCTCCACCCGCTCGCCGGCGTTCTGCACCACGCCCAGCTCCACGCCGGCCGGCAGCGTCTTCTGCAGCTCCGTGATCTCGGCCAGCACCCGCTCGGCGACGGCGGTGGTGCTGTACCCCTGCGACTTCACCACCTCGATCCCCACCGCGGGGCGCCCGTTGAAGAGCGCCACCGACCGCGCCTCCTCGGTGCCGTCGCGGACGGTGGCGACCTCGCCCAGGCGGATGATCTGCCCGCCGCGCTGCGCCACCACGAGCTGCGAGAACTCCGCCGGGTTCGCCAGGCGGCCGCGCAGGCGGATGGTGCGCTCGTCCAGCGCGCCGTTGATGCGCCCCACCGGCGCGGCCAGGTTCTGCGACTGCACCGCCTGCACCACCTGCGGAATGCCGATGCCCGCCGCCTGCATGCGCTGCGGATCGACCTCCACCGTCAGCTCGCGCTCCACGCCGCCCACCACGTTCACCTCGGCCACGCCCTGCAGGCCGCGCAGCTGCCGCGTCACGCCGGGGTCGGCCAGCCGCGTGAGCTCGGGGGAGCGCAGCGCCTGAGACGACAGCGTCAGCGAGACGATCGGCTGGTCGTTCGGGTCGAAGCGGGTGAGGATCGGCTCCTCCATCTCCGGCGGCAGGTCGCCGCGAATCTGCGACACGGCGTCACGGATGTCCTGCGTGGCCTGCTGCAGATCCTTTTCGAAGTTGAACTCCACCAGGATGGTGCCGAAGCCGTCCAGCGACTGCGAGGTCACGCGGTCCACGCCGCTGATCCCGGCGATCGCCTCCTCCATCGGCTCCACCACCTCGCGCTCCACGATGTCGGGCGAGGCGCCGGGGTACGGCACCGCCACGTTCACGATGGGCGGCGAGACCTCAGGGAACTCGTCCGTGTCCAGATTGATGAGCGCAAAGATGCCGAACACCACCAGCGCCAGCATCGTCACCACGGTGACGACGGGCTTCTTGATGGCGAAATCCGAGATGAACATGGTGCCGTCTCCTTACCGTGCCGGGGCGGCGCCGGCGGCGCGCACCCGTACCTTGGCTCCCGGCGTGGTGCCGACCGCCGCCCCCACCAGCACCGTGTCGCCCGGCGCCAAACCCGTGATCACCTCCACGCGGTCCGTGTCCGAGTCGCGCGCGCCGAGCTGCACCGTCACCCGCTCCGCCTTGCCGCCGCGCAGCCGCAGCACGCTGGGCGCCACGCCGCGCTCGTCCACCGCGTCGGCCGGCACCGTCACCGCCTGCCGCGCTTCCGCCTGAACCCGCCCCTCGGCGAAGAGGCCGGAGACCAGCACCCCGTCCTGGTTGGGGATCGTCACCACCACCGGGATCTGCCGCGTGGCCGGGTCGGCCGCGGGGGAGATGCGCTGGATGGTGCCGGTAAAGGTGCGCCCCGGGTACGCGCTGATGGTGAACCTCACCGGTGTGCCCACCCGCAGCGCGCTGAGCTGCTCCGCCGGCACCGCCGCCTCCAGCCGCATGCTGCCGGGGTCGATGATGGTGAAGAGCGGCGTCCCCGGCTGCACCACGTCGCCCGCGCTCACCGGCCGCGCGCTCACGATGCCGCTGATCGGCGCCGAGATGATGGTGTTGGACTGCTGCTTGCGCGCCTGCGCCAGCCGCGTGCGGGCATCGGCGAGCTGCGCCTGCCCCGCAGCCAGCTGGCTGCGCGCCAGCTCCAGGTCGCGGTCCGCCACGGCGCCGGCCTGGTTGAGGGTGGCGGCGCGCTCCGAGTTGCGCTGCGCCGTGCTCACGCTGATCTGCGCCGACCGCACCCCGGACTGGGCGGAGATCACCGCGTCGCGGATCGCGGAGTCGTCGATGCGCCCCAGCGTCTGCCCCGCGCGCACCGGCTGCCCGCGGTCCGCCGTCACCTGCAGCACCGTCCCGCCGAGCTGCGCCGTCACCGCCGCCTCGCGCTCCGCCGCCAGCGTGCCGGAAAGGGTGGGCCCGCTCGACACCTCGCGGGTGGAAACGATCTCAATCGCCTCCGGTCCCAGCACGATCTCCGCCGGCCCCTTGGCCACCGCCGCGTCCGAATCCCGCCCGCAAGCCGCAAGCACCAGCACCGACGCCGCGGCTGCGGCGCGCATTCCTCTATTCCTCATTGACCGCCTCCGGTGAACGCCGCCTGTGTGGGATCCGTCGCGGGCGCCTGCTGCTGTTGCGGCCGCTGCTGCTGCTGCGTGTTCTGCCCCGCCGACGACTGCGTGCGCGCCGCGCCGCCGAGGTTGAACGGAAGGTCGGGAAGGAGCGCCAGCCTCACGCGCGCCACCGCCAGGTCGCGCGCGGCCTGGGCGCGGTTGGCCTCCGCCTGCTGCAGGAGAATGCGCGAGTCCGCCACCTCGATCTGCGTGGAGATCCCCTCCCGGTAGCGGATCTCGGCGATGGAGTACGCGCGCCGCGCCTGCTCCACCGTGCCGGTCGACGCCTGCCACGACGCCTGCGCCGCCTCCAGCTGCTCCAGCGCGGTGCGCGTGTCGAGCGACGCCGCCTCGCGCGTCTGGCGGTACTGGGCCTGCGCCTCGGCGAGGTTGGCCTCGGCCACCAGCCGCTCGCCGCGCAACCGCCCGCCGGTGAAGATGGGCACCGAGAGCCCCGCCCCCACGCTGGCGTTGGTGCGGAAGTCGTCGTACGCGGGAAGCACGTCCTGCGGGAACGCCACCCGCCCGTAGCTGAAGGTCAGCGCGATGTTGGGATACGAGGCAGCCCTCGCGATCCGCCGCTGCTCCTCCTGCACGCGCACCGCCTCCGCCGCCTGCCGTACGGGCGCGCGCAGCGCGGTGGATGTATCGCCCAGCGCCTCCTCGCGGCTGGCGAAGCGCGCCACCGACACCGGCCGCGCGTCGTCCAGCGGCGTGGTGAGGGTGATGGGCACGTCGGCCGGAAGGTCCAGGAGCTGCTTGAGGCGCAGGAACGCCAGGTCGCGCTCGGCCCGGCGCTGGATGAGCAGCGGGCGCAGGTTGTCGCGCGAGACCTGGGCACGCAGCAGGTCGAACTCGGGCTGGTTCCCCACCTGCCGCGCGAGCGTCGTCTGGCGCAGCGTCGTCTCCGCCTGTGCCAGCGTCGCCTCCGCGATGTCCACAAGCTGGTTGGCGAGCCCCGCGTCGAAGTACGCCTGCGTCACGTCCAGGGCGAGCTGCGCGCGCTGGGTGCTCAGCGTCACCTCGGCCACGCGCCGCCCCGCGTCCGCGATGCGGTTCTGCGCGTTGAGGGCGCCGCCGTTGAACAGGTTCTGCTGCGCCGTCACCCCGTAGCGCCAGGTGTTCTCGCTTCCGAAGCCGGCGCTGCTGAGCCCCGCGAAGGGGTTCGTCCCCTGCCCCGCGCAGCGCAGCCGCTGCTCCAGCGAGTCCACCCGCTGCTCGATGGGGAGCGCCGGGTTGGGCGTGTACGGCCCGGTGGGCGGCGGTACGGGACACCCGGCGGGCGGCCCGGTTCCGGTGGTGTCCGCCCCGCTGAACCCCGAGAACTGCGACGCCAGCGTGCGCGAGTACGACAGGTTCCCGGCGATCTGCGGAAGCCGCTGGCTGCGCGCCTGCAGCACCTGCCCGCGCGCCCGCGTCACCCCTGCCCGCGCCACGGCCACCGTCTCGCTGGCGTCCTCGGCCACGCGCAGCGCGTCCTCCAGCGACAGCGCCGCGCCGGCCGCGGGGCGCGAAGCCACCGGGGTCTGCGCCGCGAGCGGTGCCGCGAATGCAAGCAGGAAGAGGGCGGCCGCCCCGCGGCGATACCCTTTGTGCGATCTCATGTCAGAACGGTCCGTTTCAAGGTTTCGTCACGCCGCGTCGCCGGTCCGGCGGCTGGCGCGGCGGGTCTCCTTCCACTCCTGGATCAGCCCTTCCACCCGGTCCACCAGGAGGCGGTGGAAGCGGGCCGCCCCGCAGAGGCGCTCGCATCCCACGGCGCGGTCGGCCGGGAAGCTCTCGCGGGCCTCGTCGAAGAGCTGGATCATGTCTGTCCAGCGACCCTGCGCCACGCGCAGCATCCTCTCCCACGGGTCGTCGCCCGCGCGGTAGAAGTCGCGCCGGTCCCCCAGCGACGACACCCGCTCGATGAGTCCCAGCGACTCCAGCATGCGCGCGTTGGTGCTGACGGACGCCTTGCTGGCCTGCAGCTTCTCGGTGAGCTCGTCGAGCGAGTACGCCCGGTCGCCCACCAGCAGCAGCCCGAACATGCGTCCGGCCCCGCGCGGCATCCCTTCCCGCTCGCAAAGGAGCCCCATCCGCTCCACGAACTGCTGTACCGATCCTTCCATCTGCTCACCGGGTCAGGGGAATTCGAGGCCGCAAGCTAAAGCGTTCGTTTCGTTCAGTCAATACTGAACGAAGTGAAAACAAATGTAGTGGCGGTTCGGGGGCGAAGAACGGCACAAGCGAACCATCACACAGAGGGCACAGAGACAACTGCAAGCCGCGGAGAACAGCCCCGTGGTCGTTCTCTCTTTTCATCTCTGTGTCTCTGTGTGAGCCATGTAGCTGGGTTTTTACTCGCTCCCGGAGGATGGCCGTCTTCTTGCCACCAGACGACCGATTCCGTCACGTAACGCAACCCTGGCCCCGTGCCATGCCCAGCCCAGAAGCCCGCCACCGCGACCACGAAGCGCGCTACGGCGCTGCCCGTGAAGGCGTGTGCGTGCTGGCGCCGGACTGGCGCTTCCGCTACGTCAACGCCTCGCTGCTGGAGATCCTTCACCTGCTGGGGAGGCGCGAGGGGGTGTCGTCGTTGTGGGATGCGCTCCCGGGGTGGCGCGGCACGCCGGAGGCCGAGGCGCTGGAGCGGGCGATGGAGGACCGCGCCGCCGTCTGCTTCCGCGTGGCGGGCGCGCGCGGGGCCGGGCGCACCTGGGAAGTGGAGGCCGAGCCGCTCCCCACCGGCGACCTGCGCGTGCACGTGCGGCACACCACCCCGCGCACCGCCCCCGCGCCCGGAGCGGCCGCCACGCACGAGGCCCGCCTCGCCTCGATGGTCGCGCACCTCCCCGTCGCCGTGGCGCTGCTGGACGCGGAGACGCTGGAGGTGCGCGAGGCCAACGCCGCGTGCCACACCCTGCTCGCCGATCCGTGGCGCGAGCCGGGCTCGCTGGTGGGGCACACGCCGGCCGAGATCGTCCCGGGGTGGGCGGGGTCGGCGGCGGAGCAGCGGGTGAAGCGGGTGGCGGAGACGGGCGAGGCGTGGGAAGTAGCCGAGCTCCGCGTTCCGCCCACGGGGCCGCGCCCGAAGTGGCTGCGGCTGAGCGTGCGCGCCGTGGACGCCTCGGACGGCCGCCGCCACCTCCTCGTCGTCGCGGTGGAGGTGACGAACCCTGTACGTGCCCGCCGCGCGGCCGAGGCGGAGCGGCGCGCCCTCTTCGACATCCTGGACACGCTGCCGGTCGGCGTGATCGTGGCGTGGGCGCCGGATGGGCGGATCGCGTACGTGAACCCCGCGGGCGCGCGGCTGGGCGGGCGCACGGCGGAAGAGCTGGGCGACCACGATGCGAGCAATTACCTGGCCCACTGGCCGGTCCGCACCCCCGCCGGCGAGCCCTTCGAAGCGGACGAGATCCCCCTGGTGCGCGCCCTCCACGGCGAGGCGACGCCCGAGGTGGAGATGGTCATCCCCCTGCCGGACGGAAAGGAGCGCACCGTGCTGGGGATGGGCGTGCCGCTGCGCGACGCGGCGGGGCAGGTGGACCGCGCGATGGTCGCCTTCTACGACATCACCGAGCGGCTGCGGCTGGAGCGGGCACTGATCGAGCGCCAGGTGGAGGCCGAAGCCGCCGCCGCCGACGCCGCCCTCCGCGCCGAGGAGAGCCGCGCGCTCCGCGAGATCGGGCGGCTCCTGGTGTCCGAGCTGGACCCCGCGCGCGTGCTGGAGCTGGCGACGCGCTCCGCCATGGAGCTTCTGGGTTCGCGCGGCGCCTACGTGAACGCCGCGCGCGGGGATGGCAGGGCGCGCGTGGGGCCGGCGCTCGGCATCATGGCGCAGGTGAACGGGGCCGTCTTTCCGCTGGCCGGCTCGTCGCTGGAGATCGTGCAGCGGGAGGGGCGCACCCTGGTCTACAACACGCCGGGCGAGATCCCAGGCGGCACCGGGACGCTCGCCACCTTTCACCGGCTGGGCGTGCGCAACGTCATCCTGGCGCCGATGCGCGCCTTCGGCGAGTCGTTCGGCGTGCTCGGCGTGGTGGACCGCGCCGAGGATTTCACCGCCGAAGACGTCCGGGTGCTGGAGGCGCTCGCCGACTCCGCCGCCATGGCGATGCACAACGCCCGCCTCCTGGCCGGCGAGCGGCGCCGCGCCGACGAGAGCCGCGCCCTCCTCGCCGCAGCAGAGGTTCTCTCCTCGACCCTCGACCCCACCGAGGTCACGGCGCGCATCGTGGGGATCGCGGAGGAGCTGACCGGCGCCGCGGGTGCGGGGCTGACGCTGGTGACGGGGAAGGAGCAGAACCGCGTGAGGACCGCCGTCGCGACCGGGCCGCTGGTGCCCATCCAGGGGATGGAGGGCGCGCTGGCGGGCTCCCTCACCGAGCAGGTCCTCCGCGGTGGCGCGCCGCTCATCCTGGATACCGGCGATCCCGACGCGCCCGCCCCGCTGCGTCACCTGTCACAGTTCGGCGTGGGCACGCTCGCCGTGGCGCCGCTCCGCGTGGGCGACGAGGGGCTGGGCCTGATCGCGGTGGTGAACCCGCCGGGCGCCCCCGACTTCACCGGCGAGCACCTGCGCCTCCTCTCGCTCCTGGCGAACCACGCCGCCATCGCCGTGCGCAACGCGCGGCTGTACGAGGCGGCGCAGGAGGCCAGCCACGCCAAGAGCAACTTCCTGGCGACGATGAGCCACGAGCTGCGCACCCCGCTGAACGCGCTGGAGGGGTACGCGTCGCTGATGGCGGACGAGATCTACGGCCCCGTGAACCCCCGCCAGGCGCACGCCCTCTCGCGGATGCGCGCGTCGCAGCGCCACCTCCTGGGCCTCATCGAGCAGGTGCTGGACGTGGCGCGCCTCGAAGCCGGCGCCAAGCGCCCCGAGCCTGAGGAGGTGAACGTAGTCTCCCTCTCCGGCTCGGTGGTGGACGCCCTGTGCGGCGCGGCGGAGCGCAAGCATCTCACGCTGCGGCTGGAATCCGAGGCGACACCCCGCATCCGCACGGACCTGGGGATGGTGCGCCAGATCCTCACCAACATGGTCGGCAACGCCCTAAAGTTCACCGAGCAGGGCGGAGTGATCGTGCGCGTTGCCCCCCACGGCGACGGCGTGGCGGTGGAAGTGGAGGACACGGGCCCCGGAATCGCCGCCGAGCACGTGGAGCGCGTCTGGGAGCCCTTCTACCAGGTGGAGCCGACGATGACGCGCCGCGAGGGCGGCACCGGCCTGGGCCTCCCCCTGGCCCGCGAATACGCCCGCATCCTCGGCGGCGACCTCACCGTCCGCAGCACCCCTGGCACCGGCAGCACCTTCACCCTCACCCTTCCCCACCACCTCCCCCCCGACGCGTAACCAGTCACGGGCCGCGCCAACCCCGTAGGGGCAGACCTGCGTGTCTGCCCACCCTCGCCTCCACCCCGCCCCCCGCCCTCGCGCACGAAAAACCCTGTAGGGGCGGCCCCGCGTGGCCGCCCGTGCCCTCCCCCGCCCCGCCCACTGCATCCGCCACACCCCCGCTGGACGTACCTGCTTTTCACCGGCTAGCTTCCCCGCATGACGACGAGGACCCTTTGCTCCTGAGCCTGGCGCTCGCCGCGACGCTTGCGGCCGACCCAATCCCCGGCCTCCTGATCGAGCGCCGCCTGGCCGAAACGGTGCCGCTGCAGGTGGGCGACACCGTGCGCGTGCGCGCCCTCGCCAGCGGCCGTCCACCGCGCCCCTTCGTCGTCGCCGGCGTCTTCGAGCGCGCCGCGGACCCCAACCGCATCGCCCGCAACGACCTCGAGATCCGCTTCCACCTGCCGGACCTGGAAGCCCTCCTCCCCAACCGCGACCGCGTGGACCGCTTCGCCGTGGTCCTTGCGCCCGGCGCGCGGGGCGACTCGGCCGCGCGGTGGATCGAGACGACTGCGCTCGGCACGCGGGCCTACTCCAGCACGGGGCTGGCCGAGCGCACCAGCGCCACCTTTGCCGTGGTCTCGCGCTTCCACGACGCCATCGGCATCGTGACGATCCTGGCGAGCGCCATCTTCCTGCTCTGCGTGATGGTGATCCGCGTGGACGAGCGGCGGCGCGACATGGGGGTGCTGCGGCTGATCGGGGTGAGCCGCGGAACCGTCTTCCGCGCCATCGTGCTGGAGGCGATCGCGATCGCGGTGGTGGGGAGCGCGGCCGGGGCGGTGCTGGGGATGATCGTGGCGCGCGTCGTCAACGCCTACTACGCGCAGGTCTACGACACGACGCTGCGCTTCGCACTTGTAACGCCACGCATCGTCGTCCTGGCGGCGCTGCTGGGGCTGGCGCTGGGCGCGCTGGCCGGCGCGCTCGCCGCGTGGCGCGTGGTGCAGGTGGCGCCGCAGAAGCTGGGGGAGCGGTGATCGTAGCCGCCTCGTTGCGCGCGCTGGGGCGCCGCCGCGGGCGCACGGCGCTGGCGCTGGCGGGGATCGCCGTGTCCGCCGCGCTCCTGCTCGACATGACCATGCTCGCCTCCGGCCTCACCCGCTCCTTCGGGGAGCTGCTGGGGGTGAGCGGCTATGCGTTACGCGTAACGCCAAAGGGAATCCTCCCCTTCGACAGCGAAGCGGGCATTCCCGGCGGCGACGCGGTGGGGGAGCGCATCGCCCGCATATCCGGAGTGAAGTCGGTGGCCCCGGTGCTGGGCGCGCAGTTCCGCGTGGTACGCGGCGACTCCGCCGGTGCGCCGCTCTTCACCATGGGAATTCGGCCCGGCGCGCAGTTCCTCTACCGCATCGTCGAAGGCCGCGAGCCCGGCGCCGGCGAGGTCGTGGTCAGCGAGCCGATGGCGCGGCTGGACGGCATCCGCGTGGGGAGCACGCTGCGGCTCGCGGGCGCGGACGTGTCGCTGGGGCGCCGCGACACGCGCACGGTGCGCGTGAGCGGCGTGGGCGACTTCCTGTACGACTACGCGGAGCAGCGCTCCCTGGCCATGCCCATCGGCGAAGTGCAGCGCGCGACGGGAAGGGCCGGCGAGGTCTCCCTCTTCGGCGTCGCCATGGCCGACGGCGCGGATGGCGACGACCTGGCCCGCCGCATCGCCGCCGCGATCCCGGAAGTCACCGCCCTCTCCACGCGCGAGCTGATGCGCGAGATGGACCGGCGCCTCCTTTACTTCCGCCAGCTCGCCACCATCCTGGGGAGCATCGCGATGGTGGTGACGGCGCTCCTGATCTCCACCATCGTCACCATCGGCGTGCGCGAGCGCTTCGGCGAGATCGCGACGCTGCGGGCGATCGGCGTGGCGCGCGGCCGCATCCTCCTCGCCGTGGTCACGGAGGGTCTGGTCCTCGCTGCGGTCGGGTGCCTGGCGGGCCTGCCGCTGGGCCTCTGGATGGCGCGCCGCCTGGACCGCATCCTCCTTTCCTTTCCCGGCATCCCCGCTCGGATGACCTTTTTCGCCTGGGAAGCCGAGCGCGTCGTCCTCGCCATGGGCCTAGTGATCGCCATCGGAGGGCTCGCCGGGTGCATCCCCGGCCTCGCCGCCGTGCGCTCCGCGCTCTCGCAGGCGCTGCGGGAGGAAGCGGAGTGAGGGGCCCTCACCCCCCCCAACCCCCCTCTCCCGATAACAGGAGAGGCTGGCGCCTCTGTTATCGAGAGAGGGGGGAGCGACGCCGAGACCAGCGCACCCATCTCAGCCCTGTGCCCCCTCTCTCGATGACAGGAGGGCGGAGCCCTCTCCTGTTATCGGGAGAGGGGGCAGGCGAGTGTAACGAGCCGGGGGTGAGGGCCCCCCGCGTGAACCGAGGTTACAGGTGACGGAGCAGCCACGGCGCGTGATCGAGGCGCGCGGGATCATCAAGGAATACCCCTACCAGGGCGACGCCGTGCGCGCGCTGCGCGGCGTCGAGGTGGAGGTGGCCGCCGGCGAGATGGTGGCGATCGTCGGGCCTTCGGGGTGCGGAAAGAGCTCGCTGCTCAACGTGCTGGCCGGCATCGATCCGCCCACCAGCGGGACCGTGCGCCTGCTGGGTGAGGATCTGTACGGGCTGGACGAGGGCGCGCGCTCCCGCCTTCGGCTGCGGAGGGTCGGCTTCATCTTCCAGCGCTTCCACCTCCTGGCCGTCCTCAGCGCCGCGGAAAACGTGGAGCTACCCATGGCCGAGGCCGGCGTCCCCAAGCGCGAGCGCCGCGACCGTGCTCGTGAGCTGCTGGACTACGTGGGCCTCGGGCACCGCACCGGCCATCGCCCGCCGCACCTCTCCGGCGGCGAGCAGCAGCGCGTGGCCATCGCGCGCGCGCTGGCGAACCGGCCGGAGGTGATCTTCGCGGACGAGCCTACGGGTGAGTTGGACCGCCGCACCGGCGCCGAGATCATCGCCCTCTTCGCGCGCCTCAACGGCGAGGGAACCACGCTGGTCGTCGTCACCCACGACGCCAAGGTGGCCGAGAGCGCGCCGCGCGTGGTGGAGATGGCGGACGGGCTGGTGGTGAGCGCGGGAGAGCGCCCGTGATCCTCCGCCTGGCGCTCGCCGAGCTGCGCAACCGCCCTGGTCGCGCCCTCTTCCTGCTGGGCGGCTACGCGCTGGGCGTGGCGGTGATGGTGGTGCTCCTCGCCGTCGGCGAAGCAATGCTGGAGCAGGCGCGTGACAAGGAGCTCGTCGGCGGCGGCGACGTGGTCGTCGTCCCCTCCGGCGTCAGCGCGGAGATGCTGAAGTCGGGCGGCGTCGCGTCGCTCTTCCTTGGAATCGACCACGCGCGCTTCATCCACCGCCAGGTGCTGGAGTCGCCGCGCGCGCGCCGGGAACACGGCGTCCTGGCGGCGTCGCCGCTCCTGGACGGCAAGCAGGTGGAGCTGTTCGCGCGCGGCCGGATCTGGAAGACCGTCGGCACCGGCGAGATCCCCTCCCGTGCCCGGGCGGCGCGCGCGCTCCCCACCCTGCTGGAAGGCGAGTGGAACGATTCGGACGCGGACCGCGCCTGGGCCGCCCCCGCCGCCGGCCAGCTGTTTCGCGAGATCGACCACTTCCACCAGCCCACCGGCGAGGCGGCGCGCGACAGCACCTGGGCGGAGTGGCACTACTTCAACGTCGTGCTGGACGAGCGCCGCTGGGTCTACCTCACGCTGGCTGTAGGCGGGCGCGTGGGGACGCCGGGGCAGTGGGGCGGCCAGATCCTGATGACCGTTCGCGAGCCGGACGGCACTCACCGCTCCCTCACCCGCAAACTCACCGACCGCGAGGTCCGCTTCGACACCGCCTCCGCCGACCTGCGTTTTGGCGACCGCGCGGGGGTGAAGCAGGAGAACGGCGTCTACCACGTGACTGCCGACGCGGGCGGCGCGCGCGTGGACCTGCGCGTCACCCCCGCCCCGCGCCGCTACTTTCCCCCGACCGACTTGGGCGGCGCGGCGCTCGTCTCCGGCTACGTCGCCCCGGCCCTCTTCGCCCGCGCGGAGGGGACGGTGTGCCTTCCGCGCTGCGAGGCGGTGCGCGGGGCGCAGGCGTACCACGACCACAACTGGGGCGTGTGGAGGAACGTGTCGTGGGAGTGGGGCTCCGCCTCCGGCGAGGAGATGTCGCTCCTCTACGGCGTCGTTCGCGGCGACTCCACCACCGCCGAGGGCCTCTTCGCCTACCTGGTGGATGCGCACGGCGTCCGCGGCGTGCACCGCCCCGGCCCCATCCGCTTCACCGAGACGCAGCCCGCCCGCTCCGCCGCCCGCACGATCCAGGTCCCGCGCCGCTTCCACTTCGAGGACCCCTCCACCGCCCTGCGCGTGGACGTCGACGTCGCCTCCGTCCACCTCACCGACCGCGAGCGCCCCCGCCGCCGCTACTTCGTCCAGATGCGCGGCATCGCCACCATCCGCGAGCACGGGCGGATCGTCGCGCGGCTGCCCGGGTTCTTTGAGACGTACGTGGATTGAGGTGGGGGTGGCGAGTGAACTCGCGGCAACAACAGCACAAAGTCCGCCTGCGCGGACTCGCGGGCGAGATCATCCCGCGTACCCTGACATTCACGCGGGCCGAGGCACGGGCGCGATAAATCGGTGGAGCACGCGGCATTCCGCCCCCTCTCTCGATAACAGAGGGCGGAGCCCTCTCCTGTTATCGGGAGAGGGGGCAGCGAGGAACGAGCGGGGGTGAGGGCCGCCTGACCCACGAATGGGCCAATCGGCGTGCGCCGCATGGGACACCGCCCCACCCTCCATCCTTCACGCCTGGCGAAACTCCCAGCAATTCCGCCACGTTTGCATAAAGGAGGTCAGGCACATCGGATGCGAAGTACGGATGTGGGCGAAGTCCATCGCCCAGAGGAGGTTGCCATGGAAGTTGCTCGTCGGTACGTGGAGAGTTGCCCGTCGCGGTTCGCGGCGTACGTGGCACTGCAGTGTGCGCTCATGCGCTGTTTCCTGGCGCGCGGCGGCACGGCCGAAGACTTCTGCGTCCGCCTGGCGCCCGTCTATCACCGGCGGTACGCGCCGGTGCTGCTGGAAGGCGCGTCGACTCGCTGACCGAAAGTCCGCTCCACGAACGTCGGCGGCCGCTCCCTTTCGGGGGCGGCCGCCGCGTTGTTTGTCACAGCAGTAGCTGAGCGCTACGGAGCGGGCTCGGGCACGATCACCACCAGCCGGGCCGTGGCCTGCGCGGGGTACGACCTCATCACCGGCCCGGTGAACCACGCCTGAACGCGCGTGCCCACCCGCAGCTCCTCCGCGGCGGCGGGGGCGAGACCGCCGGCGGTGCGACGCACGACGCGCGCGCCGCTCCCCACCGTCACCCGCGCCACGGGGTAGCCGGCGCTGCGTGCGGAATCCTGCTGGATCAGCAGCGACACCCCGCGCTGCACCTCGCGGCGCTCCGTGATAGTGCCGATGATGTCCGGGGCCTGCTCGGGAAGGGGCTCGGCGCCGGGGCGGGCGCATGCCGCCGCCAGCACCAGCGCCAGGAACGCGCACCGCCCCGTCATACGCCGCATGGGGAGATCAGCTGGCCATCCCCAACATCGCCACGATCACGCCCAGCAGCATCATCGGAATCAGAAGCGCCAGCCAGCCGACGAGGGCGGTGAGCACCGCCTTACCCGTGCTCACGTCCAGCGCCTGGCGAATGGCGACGATCCCCGCCACCAGCACCCAGATCGCGACGGCGAACTTCACCAGGCCGCCCAGGGCGGGGATGATCCCCAGGACGTAGAACACACCCGGCGCCTGTGCGAAGCCGATGGTTCGCAGGAGCTCGCCCCAGTCAGCCGTCCCGCCGAAGAACATCGTCCCGATCAGGTACGTGATGCCGGACCAGATGACCCAGCCGACGATCGCCATGATCAGCCCCGCGACCATCCCGGTCGTCCCTTGGCCCATGCTGCCGATTGCGGAACAGATCGCCGCCACCGCCACCACGACGGCGGCCTGGCCGGTCGCGTCGCGATCCGCCTCGACCTCTTCGTAGGTGGGAATGTCCAGCCGGGCGGCGCCGATGGCGCGCTCCACGAGGGAACGGCGTGCGAAGGGGGCTCCGCTGGTGTAGGACTCGGTCATGGTCTCCTCGGGCGTGGCGCGGCGGGTGCCGCGGTGGGTAAGGGCCTGCGGCTTCACGAGTTGGATCGCCACCTGAGTACGCGGCGCTCCCGCGCGAGTTTCGCGCGGGCGGATCGGCGGGTGCTCGTCGGGCGAAAGTGGACTCGAACGGCGGGCGAAAAAGATGCTGCGGCTCGCGCTGATGCTAATGCCCAGGCCGCTTTGCCGCAACGATTTCGTACGAAGCGGGGCCGGCGCGGAGAGGGATTCTCCGCGCCGGCGCACGTCTACACCCCGAAGACGCGCCCGATGGCGTAGATCGCGAGGCCCGCGAGGCCGCCCACCAGGGTGCCGTTGATGCGGATGAACTGCAGGTCCTTGCCGATCTGGAGCTCGATCTTGCGCGTGGTGTCTTCCGGGTCCCACGCGGCGACGGTGGTGGAGATGAGCCCCGCGATCTCGTGCCGGTACTGCTCCACCACGTAGATCACCGCGTTCTCGATCCACAACTCCACCTTCTCCAGCAGCTCGTCGTCCTCCACCAGCGACTGCCCCACGCGCGTGACGGCGTGGCCGATGCGGCGGCGGAACTCGCTCTCCGGGTCGGCGGCGTTCTTGAGGAGCGATGCCTTGAGGTCGCCCCACAGCGAGGCGGAGTAGTCGCGCACAGCGGGGTGGCTGAGGACCTCTTCCTTGAACGCCTCGCCGCGCTCGATGGTCTGAGGCGACTCCTGCAGGCGCACGATGAACTCCGCGACCGCCTCGTTGAAGCGCCCCCGCAGCGGGTGGCCGGGGTCGGAGGCCACCTCGTGCAGCGTCTTCTCCACGCTCCCCACCAGCTTCTCGAAGATCTTGTCGTCCACCTGCGTCGGCACCCACCACGGAGTCTCGCGGCCGATGCGCTCGCGGATCATCCCGTGGTTCTCGTCCACCAGACGGCCCAGCAGGCGGATGGCGGAGTCCAGCAGCTCCTGGTGCCGGTTGTCCTGCGTGACAAGTGACAACACGCGCGCCACCACGGGAGTGACCTGGGTCCTGCGCACGCGGCCCATCACGTTGTCCTGGATGATCTCCTGCACGTCCTCGTCGCGCAGCACCTGCACCACACCAGACACGGCGGCCGCGGCGTGCCGTCCCACCGACTCGCCGTGCTCGGGGCGCGCGAGCCACTCCGCCCCCTTTCGCGCCGCCCCGGCCGAGCGCAGGCGGGTGCGGATGATGGCCGGGGAGAGGAAGTTGTTCTGGACGAAGTTCCCCAGGCTCCTCCCGATCCGGTCCTTGCGGTTGGGGATGATGGCCGTGTGGGGGATCTTGATCCCCATGGGGTAGCGGAAGAGGGCGGTGACGGCGAACCAGTCCGCCAGTCCGCCGATCATCGCCGCCTCAGCCGTGGCGCGCAGATACCCGAAGCCGGGCCAGCGCGTCTCCAGCACCCGCGACACGATGTACACCGCGAACGCCAGCACCAGCAGCCCCGTGGCGCGGCGCTTCATGGTGGTGAGCTGCGTCTGCTTCAGCGCCTCGTCCTGGACCGGCTGAAGCGCGATCTCTCCCGTCTGCATCGAATCTCCGGAATGTGAAATCGGGTCCGTTACCTGTCACAAGTTGCCCGGCGAGTAAACTCGCGGCAACAACAGCACAAAGTCCGCCTGCGCGGACTCCCGGGTCGAGTATCCGCGCGACCCTGACGCACTAACGCACTCACGCACTAACGCACTTTCTTTCCCGTCACCTCAGCGGTGGTCCCCCGGCTCGCTCCACCCCGTGAGCGCGCGCAGCTCCGCGGCGAGCGGGGCGTCGCGGCTCGCGAGGAAGACGATCGTCTGGTCCGCCTGTGTGGCGAAGAGGTACTTGATGAACCCCGCCGCCGTGCGGTCGAGACCGCGCTCCACGCATCGGGACAGCGCCGCGTCCACTTCGCGCAGCGCGTCGCCCTTTTTGATGAAGATGTGGGCCGGACCCTGGCTCATGCTCCTTCGTCCAGTTCGAAGACGTCCGCCAGCACGCCGCCGGGCACCAGCCTTCCGTCGGAGACGGCATCGTACAGCACCATCACGGACGCGCGCGCGCCGCCGGGGAAGAGCGCGACGGCCTCCGGGTGGTCGTCGTGGCGCGCGCGGTCGTGCGGAAGCTGGAGCGCGGGGTGCAGCTCGTGGCCACGCACCAGCGAGGACCGCTCGGCCTTGGCGCCGCCCGGCCAGCGCCAGAGCGTCGACGGGGCGGAGAGGTCCATCGTGGCGCCGGCCAGCACCAGCAGGTCGTCGCCGTCGCGGCGGATGTCGCGGATCCCCATCCCCTCAAGATCGAGGAAGTGTTTCCTGTAACGCTCCCCGCCATCGCCGATCTTGCGGAGGCGCAGGCGGTCGGGACGTTTGCGGTCGGGCGCGGGCTCCAGCTCCAGGATGATCGCCCACCCGCGCAGCACCGGGCCGCGCAGCCCCACGAAGATCCTGTCCCCCAGCACCGCCAGCCCCTCGACGTCGAAGCCGTTGTCCTTGCCCGGGATGCGCATGAAGGGGCCCAGGTGCGCGTCCTCTTGTAGCTCGCGGAAGATGCCGCCCTTGGACCCCTTCCCCCGCAGCCGCGCGGCGGTCAGCTCCGCCTCCGGATTGCCCGGGTCGGGACACGAGCGCACCGGCACCAGCCCGCCGCCGTCCGGGTCCTGCGCGAGCGGGATGCGGGCGAGGAAGTAGCGGCTGGCGTCGGTCTCCACCTTGGCGAGCCGCGCGATGGCCTCCGCGTCGTCCTCGCCATCCTTGGCCTTGCTCCGCTTGCGGCTGTTGGAGCCCACCACCCACAGGTAGGGCGCGGCGTACGCCAGCCCCTCCACGTCCACCTCTCCGTCCGCGGGGAGGTCGATCAGGTCGGCGAGCGCGTACGTACGGTGCGCTCCGAAGCTGCCATCCGGGCGCAGCCGCAGGCGCTCCAGGGTGGGCGTCTCGTCGCAGGCCACCCACAGGTAGTCGCCCGTGCGCTCCACGGCGGAGATGCCCTGGCGAAGCCGTTCCGGGTCGCTGGCGCCGCCGGGATCGGCGTCGAAGTAGAGCGGTACGGTGAAGACGGGAAAGGGCATCCGCGAGGTCCGGGGCTGGTGGGTTTCGATGGCTCCACACGCGAGCGACGCACACGCGGTGCCGCACGCTTGCAGGGCGCCGCCGCGTGCGTACATTGGCCACGCCTCCACGCCCGCACACCCACCCCGCCGCACATGACGAGCCCGCACGAGATCCTGGCGCGCACCGAGCTCTTCGTCCGCCAGCGCATGCACGGCGACGGCTCCGGCCACGACTGGTGGCACGTGGACCGCGTGCGCCGCACCGCGCTGCGCCTGGCGAGCGAGGAGGGCGCCGATCCGTACGTCGTGGAGCTCGCCGCGCTGCTGCACGACGTCTGGGACCACAAGCTCCACGCCGGCGACGACAGCGTGGCCCCGCGCGAGATCCGCCGCTGGCTGCAAGAGGCCGGCGCGGAGGAGCCTGTCGTCGAGCACGTCTGTGAGATCGTGGCCGGATTGTCGTTCAAGGGAGCCGGCGTCGCCACGCCCATGCGAACCCCGGAGGGCGCGGTGGTGCAGGACGCCGACCGCCTGGACGCCATCGGGGCCGTGGGGATCGCGCGGGCCTTCGCCTTCGGGGGGAGCCGGGGGCGGCCGCTGCACGATCCCGAGACGGAGCCCGAGCCGCACGCCACCTTCGACGCCTATCGCGCCGGCACGGGCGGCACCACGCACCACTTCCACGAGAAGCTCTTCCTGCTGCGCGACCGCATGAACACCGCCGCCGCTCGGCGCCTGGCGGAGGGGCGGCACCGCTTCATGGAGGAGTTCCTGCGGCGCTTCCACGACGAGTGGAACGGGGAGGACGCATGGAGCTGACCTCGCTCGGCGGCGGCGTGCACGTGCTGCGCGGGTCCGTGAACAGCGGGCTGGTGGAGACGGGGCGCGGGCTGCTGGCCATCGACACGGGGCTGGACCGCGGCGCCGCCAACCGGATCGCGCGGGCCGCGGAGGAGCTGGGGCGCCCCCTTGTCGCCATCCTCAACACCCACGCCCACGCGGACCACCATGGCGGCAACGCGCAGCTCGTGCGCCGCTTCGGCATCCCGGTGTACGCCCCCGCCATCGAGGAGGCGACCATCCGCCACCCGCGCCTGGAGCCCGTTTACCTGTTCGGCGGCGCAGAGCCGGTCAGCGTCCTCGCCAACAAATTCCTCCAGGCGGAGCCCTCCCCCGTGGACCACGTCGTCCATGCAGGGGAGAGCGTTACAATCGACGGGCGCACCTTTTCGCTGATCGACCTCGCCGGGCACAGCATGGCGCAGGTCGGCGTGGGTGTCGATCTGGAGACGGCGCAGGGCGTCCTCTTCGCGGCGGACGCGTTCTTTGGAAGCGAGCCGCTCGCCAAGCACGGCGTCCCCTACCTGGTGGATGCGCGCGGGATGCAGAACAGCCTGCGGCGTCTCCAGTCACACCCCGCCGCCTGGTACGTTCCCGGCCACGGCGAGCCGGAGAACGACGCGCGAAACCCCGTGTTCGCCGAGAACTTCGCCGCACTGGAGCGCGCCTTCGACTGGCTGGGCGAGCGGGTGCACCGCGCCCCGGCATCCACCGAGGAGCTGCTCGTGGAGTTCGCAGCCGCGATGGGGATGCGGCTGGACAGCCCGTCGTCGTGGGTGCTGAATCGGGCGGCGCTGCTCGGCTTCCTGGGTGCGATGGAGCGCGAGGGAACGCTGCGGGTGGTGCTGGAGGAGGGGCGGTGGCTGTGGGTGTGACGAGGGGGCCCCTTTTTCTGCCCGGGATGCACGGGTGGGCGGCCCCTGGGTCAGGGGCCGCCCGTCGTTGCTTCCGCCGCGTCTGTTAGAAGCTGGACGGCGGGGGGGTGGGGCTCGTGCTGCCGTTGCCGCGGAAGTACTGCACCGCCTTCATCACCAGCCACGCCAGGATGACCAGCGGCAGGATCTTGGTGATCAGGAACCCGCCCAGGAAAAAGGCGATCCCCAGCACGGTCGCGACGATCTTCAGCGCGAAGATGGCGAGGATGACGATCACGACCCACTTCAGCACGTTCTCGAAATCGGAATTGCGGTTGCTCACGGGGTCCTCCAGGTGAAACGCTGTGGTTTCCGGCGGTCTTGTGCCCGTACGGGGAGGGTTCGCGGATAGTTTCAACGGCATCGGTATCGAAGTTGCCCGCCCTTCCATCGACCGTGAAAACCGGCCCGCGAGCACCCCTGCAATGAGCGAAACGGACGAAGCGCAGCGCGAGTTCATCCGCGCATGGTACACCTGGCGCCACACGCCGCTCCCGGTGGACACGTACCGAGCGAACCGGAGCGGCGAGCCCAGCTACACCGTCGAGTTCGCGCTGGACCACCTGCGCAGCTACGTCTACGCGCTGGGCTCCGCGTTCATGGAGGAGCGCCCGCGCGACTACCCGGCCCTCGTCGCGGACCAGCTCGAGCAGCTCCACAACGCCGAGGCGGACCTGGAGAACGGCCCCATCCTCGAGGATCGCCGCGCGCCCTATCGCGAGTACATCGCCGCCACGCGCATCGTCCTCCACCGTCTCCTCGCACGGGCGACGGCACAGCGCGGGTGAGTACGGCGAATCTCACGCGGAGGCGCGGAGACGCAGAAGTGGGGCGGAGTTCTCTCTGCGTCTCCGCGTCTCCGCGTGAGGCCGCTGTTGCAGTTCCAAATCGTAACCACTAGAGGCGAATGACCGAGCCCGGCCGCATCCGCATCGGCACACAGGGATGGAACTACACCGGGTGGGTGGGCGCCTTCTACCCGGACGGCACGCGCCCGGCCGACTTCCTGGGCCTGTACGCGAAGGCGTTCGACGTGGTGGAGGTCGATTCCACCTTTTACGCCGTCCCCGCGCCGAAAACCGTGCGCGGATGGGCCGAGCGCACGCCGGAAGGGTTCACCTTCGCCCTCAAGATGCCGCAGGAGATCACCCACGAGCGCCGCCTGCAGGACGCCGGCGACGTGGTGGCGGAGTTCATGGACGCGGCGCGCGAGCTGGGGCCCAAGCTGGGGCCGGTCCTGGTGCAGATGGGGCCCGACTTCCAGCCCCACGAGCTGGACGCCCTCCGCCGCTTCCTCCCCGGGCTGCCGCGGGACGTGAGCTTCGCGGTCGAGGTCCGCAACCGGAAGTGGATGAAGCCGGCCATCCTCGCCGAGCTCCTCTCCCTGCTCGCGGAGCACGAGGCGGCGCTGGCACTCAGCGACGGCAAGTGGATCCCGCGCGAAACGATGATGGAGCTGGCGATGCGCCCCACCGCGCCCTTTCACTACGTCCGCTGGATGGGGCCCAACCGCGACGTCGTCGACTACTCGCACGTGCAGTTCCCGCGCGAGGAGGAGCTCGAATCGTGGACGGAGGTGCTCGGGCGCGTGGCGACGAAGGGGGTACAGATCTTCGGCTTCTTCAACAACCACTTCTCCGGCCACAGCCCCGCCACCGCCCGCGAGCTCCAGCGCCGCCTCGGCCTGCGTCCCGTGGACCCCTCGCTGCTTTCCGAGCAGACGTCGCTGTTTTAACGACGAACAGCGGTCTCACGCGGAGACGCGGAGGCGCAGAGAGAACTCCGCGTGCTCCTCTGCGTCTCCGCGCCTCCGCGTGAGGCCCAGCGATGGCTGCAATAAGAGAAAACGAGAGGCATGGAGAAAGATCTCCGTGCCTCTCGTTCTTTGGGGACCCCGGGAGCCGCTACGCGCGGATGCGGACGGGCACGGGCCTGGGGAGGCGCACCTCACGCGAGGTGCCCGCCTCCGCGAGCGTCTGCTGAAACCACGCCGGGTCGCGCGTGGCGCCGCCGTGCTCCATCAGGATGCGCCCCAGCTCCGCCGCGTCGATGTTGCGCATGCGAATGCACCCGTGCGACGCGGGGCGGCCCAGCGAGCTGGTGAGCCCGGTGCCGTGGATGTAGAAGTCCGGCGCGCGGAAGAAGATCTTGATGCGCCCCATCGGGTTGCCCGGGGAGCCGGGCGGCTCGTAGCTCTTGCCGCGCGCCCACCCCGACGGCGGCGGGCGCCAGCTCGGGTTCCAGATCATGTGCCGGATGGTGAAGCTCCCCTGCGGCGTGGGATACCCCGCGGCGCCGATCGACACCGGAAAACGCCGCAGCACCCGCTCCCCGTCCATCACGAAGAGCGTGTGATCGGAAAGGTCCACCGTCACCGTCAGGCGCTCGGCTTTGGCCACCGGCTGCGACACCGCGGCTTCCATCGTGGACACGATCAGCCCCGTGTCCCGAGGCGCCCTGGACTGCGCGCTCGCCATCACGGGTACCACCAGCACCCCCAGCCCTACCAGCAATCCACGACGACAGATTCGCATATACCTTTGCTGCGTAACGAGTTGATTCCCGCGCACGCTCCTCCCGACCGGCCAATATCATGCCACGCGTCGGCGCTCGGCAAGGGGGCGTGTGACTGTCACGCACCCGCGCTGCACCAGGCCGGCGCGTCGAATGTGGACGATCCGGAGGGCTTCGGGGTCACGGACGGCGAGTGGCGGACTGCCAATCCGTGACTTGTGACGGACTGAAAAAAGAGGGGCCGCGGACGAATCCGCGGCCCCTCCCTGCATCACCCGCAGCGAAGCGGGATCAGCGAACCTTGGTGCCCGATGCGTCAAGCACTTCGACGGTGCCCAGGTTCAGGGCGCGGATCGGCGCCTCGATCTTGGACAGGTCGCCGGCCACCACGATGGTCAGCGCGCCCGGCGTGAGGCGCTCGCGGCCCACGCGGCTGATGTCGGCCGGGGTCAGCGCGGACATCTGCTGGAGGTACGTGTTGTAGTAGTTGAGCGGCTGGCCGTTCTGCAGCAGCGTCTGCATCCGCCCGGCCAGGCCCTGCACCGTCTGCACCGAGTTGGGGAAGCTGGAAACCACGTTCGCCAGCGAGCCGCGCAGCTCCTCCTGCGGCACCGCCTCGGTGGCGATGCGCTTGTACTCGCGCACGATCTCCGCGACGGCCGAGTCGGTGGCGTTGGTGCGCACCGACGAGTTCACCGCGAAGTCGCCGGCGTTGGGGAAGGTGGTCATCCCGCTGAACGCGCCGTACGTCCACCCGTGCGACTCGCGCAGGTTCATGTTGACGCGTGCGCGGAACCCGCCGCCCAGCACCTGCGAAAGCGCGCTGAAGGGGATGACGTCCGGGCTGCTGGCCGCGAGGGCGGGCTGCCCCACGAAGACGCCGGACTGCACCGAGCCGGGGCGGTCCACCAGGATGATGCGCGTGCCCGACGACGCCACCGGCGCCGGGGCCGGAAGGGTGGCCTGCACCGCGCCGGGAGCCGTCCAGCGGCCCAGCGCCTGCTCGGCGATGCGGCGGCCCTCTTCCGGCGTCACGTCGCCCACCAGCAGCACCGTGGTGTTGGCCGGCGAGTACATCCGCTGGTGGAAGCCCACCACGTCGGCGCGGCTGATGCCGGGAAGCGTGGCCGCGGTGCCGCTCACCGGGCGCGAGTAGCCGCTCGCGGGGTCGTACACGGCGCGGTTGAAGGCGAGCGCCGCAAGCCCCTGCACTGTGGAGGTGCTGTTCATGTACGCCGCGGCCAGCTGGTTGCGCACCCGGGCCACCTCACCCTCCACGAACGACGGCTCCGTGAGGGTGGTGGCGGCCAGGCTCATCGCCTCGGCGAAGGTGCCCTTGGGCGATGTGACGCTGACGGTGGCGTAGTTGTAGCCGGCGCCCGTGCCGAGCTGCGCACCCAGCGCCTCCACACGCTCCGCGAGCTGCGGGCCGGTGAGGGTGCGGGTCCCCTCGTCCAGCATCTGCGCCGTCAGCGAGGCCAGGCCGTTCTTCTCGGCCGGCTCGTACACGCTCCCCGCCGCCACCAGCACGCGGCCGGTGACGATGGGAAGGGAGTGCTTCTCCACCACCACCACGCGCACGCCGTTGGACAGGCGCATCTCTCGCACGGGCGGCACGGTGAAGGGGCGGAGCGGCCCCGGCGCGGGCGGCTGCTCGGTGGGCGCGGGCTGCTGCTGCGCGCTCGCGGGGAGCGCAAGGGCCATCACTCCCGCACAGGCGGCGGGAAGGAGAAAGCGGTTCATCGGTTCACCTGCGTGGCGGTGGTGGGGGCGGGGGTGGCCGGGCGCGGCTTGGGAACGAACACCAGCACGGCGCGGTTGGCGGGCACCATCCGCTCGCGCACCAGCGCCTGCATCTGCGCCGCGGTCACGGCCTGGATCGCCTGGAGGCGCGTGTTGATCCAGTTGGGGTCGCGGTAGAAGGTGTACCCCTGCGCCAGCACGTCCGCGCGGCCGCCGAAGCCGCCCATCGTCTGCAGCCCGTTGATCAGGGCGAAGCGGGCGTTGACCTTGATGCGGTCCAGCGCCGCCGGGGTGATGGAGGCGGCGATGCGGTCCAGCTCCTCGGTGAGGGCGGCCTCCAGCGAGTCGGGGCGGGCGCCGGGCTTGCCGGTGGCCGTCACGATCATCAGGTCGGCGCCGTCCACGAAGCCGAAGTTGAAGGCGCCGGCGCCGGTCGCCACCTGCCGCCCGCGCACCAGTGACTGGAAGAGCGGCCCGGTGCGCGACGACAGCATCCCGGTCAGAAGCTGCACCGCGTCGCCCTGGCGGTCGCGCGCGGCGGGCATGCGGAAGCCGATGTACACGGCCGGTGCCGGGGCGTTGGCGTCCTCGATCACCTCGCGCGAGCCCTGCCCGATGATGGCCGGCAGCGTCATGCTGCGCAGCGGCGGCGGGGCGGGGCCGCGGCGGATGTCGCCGAAGTGCTTGCGCACCATCGCCTTGGTGCGCTCCACTTCGATGTCGCCCGCCACCACCAGCACGGCATTGTTGGGCGCGTAGTAGGTGCGGAAGAAGCTGGTGACGTCGTCCACCGTGGCGGCCGAGAGGTCTTCCATCGAGCCGATCACGGAGTGGTGGTACGGGTGCCCGGCGGGAAAGACCTTTGCGAGCATCCGCTCCTGCCACACGCCGTACGGCTGGTTCTCGTAAGACTGGCGGCGCTCGTTCTTCACCACCTCGCGCTGGTTCTCCAGCTTGCCGGGGTTGAGCGTCTCGGTCAGCGTCCCCATCCGGTCGCTCTCCAGCCACAGCGCCAGCTCCACCTGGTTGGAGGGCACCGTCTCGAAGTAGTTGGTGCGGTCCGTGTTGGTGGTGCCGTTGATGTCCGACCCGGCGCGGGCGCCGGCATCCTCCAGCAGCGCGAAGTGCCTGCCGTCCGGCACGTTGCGGCTCCCCTTGAACATCATGTGCTCGAAGAGGTGCGCGAAGCCGGTGCGGCCCGGCTGCTCGTGCTTGGAGCCCACGTTGTACCACACCGCCACCGCCGCCACCGGCGCCGAGCGGTCCACGTGGTACAGCACCTTGAGGCCGTTGGGCAGCGTCTCTTCGGTGTAGGCGATGCGGACGGACTCGCCCGCGGGGGCGCGCTGGGCGGCGGCCATTCCCGGCGCGAGCGCCAGCAGGGGCGCGACGAACAGGAGTCGTTTCATAGATCCCTCGTGCGGATGACGGATGCGATCGGGAGGCCTCCCGACCGCTGGGTGCTGCGTGCTCCGGGGAGGAGCCTTCGCGCGGAATGAACTCCGCGACGGCCTGCTAGTTTAGTAGCACCGGCCGCAAATGGCAACCGGTGTTTACGCGCCACCGCGCGTACCAGATTGTTTTGGGGGGTTGCGGCGCGGGGGTCAAGTGCGGAGCTTCCCCCCTCCCCCAGCCCCTCCCCCGCAAGCGGGAGAGGGGAGCACATCTGCGCACCTCCCGGAGACGGTGTGGACCGCAAGCACACGGGCAGGCGCATCCCGCAGGTGTTGCAAGCGGCGCGGGCCATGCGGAAGAACTCGACACCGGCCGAGCGGGTGCTCTGGAACGAGCTGCGCGACCACCGCTTCTGCGACGTGCCTTTTCGGCGACAGCACCCCCTCGACCGCTTCGTACTGGATTTCTACTGCCCCTCGCGCAAGCTGGCCATCGAGGTAGACGGCGAGATCCACGACCACCAGCGCGAGCATGACGAAGAACGCACAAAGGCCCTCGCGGCACGCGGCATCCGCGTGATCCGCTTCCGAAACGAGGACGTGCTCGAGCGCCTCGACGAGGTGCTCCAAACCTTGCGTTCCGAGATCCTAACACCCGGCGCGGACCCCCGCCGATAGTCACCCCCTCCCCCGCTTGCGGGGGAAGGGGGCCGGGGGGTGGGGGAACCGCCCGCAACCGACCCTTCAGCCCAGCCGCACATGCCCCACTTCATCGGCGCGCACACCATCGACAACGGCGGCATCCACATGGCCGCGCTGCGGGCCGGCAACTCCGGCGCGCGGGCGCTGCAGATCTTCACGGCGCCGCCGCGCTTCTACGGCGAAAAGGCGGGGATGAAGCCGGAGAAGGCGCGCCGCTTCCACGCCGCGCTCTCCGAGGTGGGGATCAGGCCGGAGCACGTGGTGGTGCACGGCGCGTACGTGCTGGGCGTCGCCACGCCGGACGAGGCGAAGTGGGTGCGCGCCAGCGCGGGCCTCACGAAAGAGCTGGAGCGCTCGACCGCGCTGGGGGTGGGCGCGATCTGCTTCCACCCGGGCTCCGCCAGCGACGGCGACACGGCGGCCGCGGCGGAGCGCGTCGCCCGCGCCATCACCGCGGCGCTGCGCGCGGTGCAGGGCTCCACGCGCGTGCTGGTGGAGAACACGGCCGGCGCCGGCAAGACGCTCGGCCGCACCGCCGCCGAGGTGGGCGACATCCTGCGCCACGTGCCCGACGAGCTGCGCGAGCGCACGGGGTACGGGCTGGACACCTGCCACCTCTTCGCGTCCGGCTACCCGCTCAACGAGTCGAAGAAGCGGGTCGGCGAGATCCTGGACGAGTGGGAGGAGGCCACGGGCGAGCACCCCGGCTTCATCCACCTCAACGACAGCGAGGGGACGCTGGGGAGCAACAAGGACCGCCACCTGCTGATCGGCGAGGGCGAGATCGGCGCGGACGCGTTCGGGTGGCTCCTGGCCGACCCCCGCAGCCGCGACATCCCGCTGATCCTGGAGACGCCGCAGGAGAATCCCGAGATCGCCGACGACGACCCCACGGGCGATCCCTGGGACGTGCGCATGATCGAGCTGCTGAACGGGATGAAGAAATGAGGACGTGGATGATGTGGGTGGCGCTCGCGCTCCAGGCCGCGTGCGTTCCCCCCGCTGCGATGACCCCGCCCGCGCGCGGCGGCGGATCGGCGCCGGTCGCGAGCGCTGCATCACCGGCGAACGACGCGCAGGCCGTCCACGCCGCGGTCAACCGGCACCGGCAGAGCCGCGGGTGTGCGCCGCTGGTGTGGAGCGAGGCGGCGGCGCGCGCGGCCCAGCGCCACAGCGAAGACATGGTGCGCCGCCGCTACTTCAGCCACACCTCGCCGGACGGCACGCAGCCGTGGGACCGCATGCGCGCGCAGGGGCTCAGCTTTACGCGCGCCGCGGAGAACATCGCCATGAACGGCGGCGGCGCCGAGGCCACGGTGCGCGGTTGGATCAACAGCCCTGGGCACCGCGCCAACATCGAGAACTGCGCGCTGACCCACACGGGCGTGGGCGTGGCGGGCGATTACTGGACCCAGGTCTTCTTCACCGCGACGGGCGGATGAACGACGACGTCCGCGCGCGCCGCGAGAACCGCCGCCGCTTCCTGGAGCGCCTGTACGACGCCAGCGAGCACGGCGACAGCGAATACCTGGACGGCTACGACCTCGCCGACGCGCTCCAGCTCACGCGGCAGGACGCGGAGCGCATCGTCCGCTACCACGAGGACCACGGCTTCGTGACGACGACCGGGCGCCACGGCCTCACCGTCCGCATCACCGCGCGCGGCATCGACCACGTGGAGCGCGGCGAGTGATCCACACCCCCCTCCACCACGCGGACCGCTACCTCCCCGCCCTGCCCGGAATGGCGGAGGCGCTCGCCTGGCTCCGCGCCTTCGACCCCGCCCTCCCTGACGGCCGCCACGCCATCGACGGCGACCGCGTGTTCGCGCTGGTCTCGTCGTACGCCACGGGCCCGTCCACCGAGAAGCGCTTCGAGGCCCACCGCCGCCACGCCGACGTGCAGTGGATCGCCTCCGGCGCCGAGCGCATCCTCTACCTCCCCGCGGATGGCCTCACCGTCGCCGAGCCGTACAGCGACGAGAACGACATCCTCTTCTTCGAGGAGCCGAAGGTGAGCTCCTCCCTCCTCCTCAACCCCGGCGACGCGGCGCTCTTCTTCCCCGAAGACGCGCACAAGCCTGGATGCATGGCCGGCGCCCGCCACGACGTCCGCAAGGTGGTGGTAAAGATCCGGCTCGCGGAACGTTAGAGCGCGGAGGAGCGAACCCAGGCTACGCGTGTTCGAGAATTACTTCCGGGTGCTTGGCCGCGATCTGGAGGAGCCGCATGGCCGGGCCGCTGGGTTCGCGACGCCCCTGCTCCCAGTCCTGGAGTGTCGCCACGCTGATGCAGAGCGCGGCGGCAAACCGATCCTGCGTCAGCCCGAGCCGCTCGCGGATCGCGCGCGGGTCCGGCTCCCCCACGAAGCTCACCGCGGCAGGCGCCTGCTCGCCTCGCAGGTACGCGCCTGCCTCTTCGACGCTTCCAATCAGTTCATCGAACAACTCGTTCTTCATGGCTCCTCCTTAGAGTTGGCGGGCTCGCGCGGACTCGTCGGTCCACTTGGCTTTGCGGAAGGCGATGGGGCGGGCGCCGGCGGCGGCGAGCAGGTCGAGCGCCTCCTCGGTGAAGACGGTGCCGACGGCGAGGATGCCGTCGGGCGCGGGGGTGTCCAGGCGGCCGAGCGCTTTGCGGACCGGCGGCGAGGGGACCACGTCGCGCGGCGTGTGGGCGAAGAGGAGGAGCGAATACTCGCCCTCCGGCCGCGTGTCGGCGGTGACGGCGTCCTGGTATGCCGGGGGCACCAGGTGGCGGAGCTTGGCGCCCGTGACGCGGGCGTAGATGGTCGCTTTCATGGCGGCACACGGCTGCAAGGATGGGGCTACCCTCGCCCACAGGCGGGCAGCGGCGCGCGTCGCTGGACCGGCACCCCCTTGCCCGTTCCGGCGCAACCGTTTACACTCGAACGCATGGCGAACCACGCTTCCATGCGCATGTGCTGCTGTCCCTGCCGGCATCGCCGGCAGAGGGGCGCGGCGCGCGTGCGTGGGAACCGGGTCGGCATGAACTGACCGACGAAGGGGTGAGACAACCCCGTCCCACGAAACGACGAGGCCGCGACCCCCGCACGGGAGTTGCGGCTTTTCAACATACTCCAGAGCACGACAGGAGCCCGCATGTCCGCTACGCCTGAACGCCCGATCGCCATCTTCTACGAGCACCCCGAGTGGTTCCGCCCCCTCTTCGCGGAGCTGGACCGCCGCGGCACGCCGTACGTCAAGATCCACGCGGGCGAGCACGGCTTCGACCCGGCCGAGGAGCCGGAGTACTCGCTGGTGTTCAACCGGATGAGCCCTTCCGCGTTCAACCGCGGCAACGCGAACGCCATCTTCTACACCACCTCGTACCTGGGCTTCCTGCGCGAGAAGGGGATCCGCGTCATCAACGGCTACGACGCGTGGCTCACCGAGATCTCCAAGGCGCACCAACTCGCGCTCCTGCACCGGCTGGGGCTGCCGTATCCGAAGGCGCGCGCCATCAACCACGCCTCGCAGGCGGTTGGCGCGGCGGAGGGGCTGCGCTTCCCCATCGTCATCAAGCCCAACATCGGCGGGAGCGGCGCGGGGGTGCGGCGCTTCGACTCGCCCGCGGAGCTTGCGGCCGCCGCGGAGGCCGGCCAGCTGGAGCTGGGGATCGACTCGGTGGCGCTGGTGCAGGAGTTCATCCCGCAGGAGGAGAGCCGCATCGTGCGCGTGGAGGTGCTGGGCGGCGAGTACCTGTACGGCATCCGCATCTACACCCCCGGCAACTCCTTCGACCTCTGCCCCGCCGACGTCTGCCAGCGGGTGGACGGCGCCGCGCTCGACGCGCAGATCTGCGCCGTGGACGCGCCCAAGCGGGGGCTGCGCGTGGAAGGCTATGAGCCCCCCGCCGAGATCCGCGAGCAGGTGGAGGCGATCATGCGCGCCGCGCGCATCGACGTCGGCGGCATCGAGTACATGATCGACGCGCGTGACGGGCAGCTCTACTTCTACGACATCAACGCCCTCTCCAACTTCGTGGCCGATGCACCCAACGTGATCGGCTTCGACCCATTCGCGCGGCTGGCGGACTACCTGGAGGAGCAGGCGGGGATCGAGGCGCCGGTGCTGCAGGAGGTGGGGGCATGAGGTTCGGCTTCTGGCTCCCCGTCTTCGGCGGTTGGCTGCGCAACGTCCCCGACGAGGGGATGACGGCGTCTTGGGAGTACGCCAGGCGCCTGACGCAGCGCGCCGAGCAGATCGGCTTCGACCTGACGCTGGTGGCGGAGCTCAACCTGAACGACATCAAGGGGATGGACGCCCCGTCGCTGGACGCCTGGTCCACGGCGGCGGCGCTGGCGGCGGTCACGGAGCGGCTGGAGATCATGGTGGCGGTGCGCCCCACCTTCCATCAGCCCGCCCTCCTCGCCAAGCAGGCGGCCAACATCGACCACATCAGCAACGGACGGCTGTCACTCAACGTCGTGTCGTCGTGGTGGGCGACCGAGGCGAAGAAGTACGGCATCCAGTTCGACCAGCACGACGACCGCTACGCCCGCACCAGCGAGTGGCTGGACGTGGTGGACGGGATGTGGAAGGAGCCGCGCTTCGACTACCAGGGGAAGTACTACGGCGTAGATGACGCCATCCTTGAGCCGAAGCCGGTGCAGCGCCCGCGCCCCACCATCTACGCGGGTGGCGAGTCGCCGGCCGCCAAGGCGCTGATCTCACAGAAGTGCGACGCCTGGCTCACCCATGGCGACCCGCCCGAGACGATCGCCGCCAAGGTGGCCGACCTGCGCGAGCGCCGCGAGCGGCTGGAGCTCCCGCCGATGAAGTTCGGCGCCGCCGGCTACGCAATCGTGCGCGGCACGGAGGCCGATGCGCAACGCGAGGTGGCGCGCATCACCGAGGTGCGCGAGGGGACGGCGGGGTACGCCAACTACCAGGACTGGCTCAACAACACGCAGCTCGAGCAGCGCGTCTCCCTGGAGGACTACTCCGTCTCCAACCGCGGCCTGCGCTCGGGGCTCGTCGGCACGCCGGAGCAGGTGGCGGAGCGTATCATCGAGTTCGAGCGCGCCGGGCTGGACCTGCTCCTCCTCCAGTTCTCTCCGCAGCTGGAGGAGATGGAGCGTTTCGCCGAAGAGGTGATCCCGCTGGTGAACGGGGTACATGTGAGCTAGAGCAGCACCTGGCGGGAGCCGCGAACCGGGGTGGAAGCAGGGCACGCGCAGGTAGAGCGGGGCAGCGCGGGTCAGGCGCCTCGCGGCCGCTGAGGGAACCAACACTATCTTCCAGCCTCAGTTGTATCACAGAAACTCGCCTTGCTCCGAAAGCGCAGTGATTGGCTGCGTCACGGAGGAGGCGCTGGTCTGCAGCCAAATTCCACGCGTTGGGTGTATAAAATAAAACCTGGTCAGGGGAACTCCTAAACAGAGGTTTAGATGTCAAATCGAGCTTTGGGGAAACTGGTCGAAGAGGATGTCGGAAACCCTGAATGCACTACGGATGGCATAATTACTGGCTACACAGGGAACCACGGATTCACGCATGTGAACTGGCCGGGGACACTAACCGTCGATCTTGGGGCAACTTTTCAGATAATCTGCATACGATTTCTTTTATGGGATCAACGGGGGATTCGGGGCGGCCAGAGAGCAACCCGCCGCTACCTGTACCGCTTACTCACCTCCGTTGATCACGAAACCTGGACGGTGCATTACGACACAGGTTATCAGGGTTCTAATGGCTGGCAGGTTTTTGACTTTGCCTCACCGTTCACAGCACGCTATGTCCGACTACATGGCCTCTGGAACTCCGACAATGATGGCTTCCATGTTGTGGAACTGGAAGCTCATGACGATGTCCCGCCGCCAACGGAGCACGAGGTCGTGTTTCAGAAGACTCTGAATCGCGCCCTTGAAACAGAGGCAGGCGATGGGCTCCCGTTAGAAGTAGGTATGAGCAGGGTAATCCGGTCACTCGAGAGACTGGTGCGCGAGAATCAGCAAGTGCTTAACCCAGGCCCTTTCAATGAACTGATTTCTCAACTGAGGACGCAGGCGCGCGACATCGCCGCTATTGAGCAAAGCATGTTCGCAGTCCGACGTGAAATTATTGAACCTGTGAAACGTGAGCTTGAGGGCTCATCGAGACTGGGCCGAACCTCACTTTTCATTACGATTGTTTGCGGCTTGCTTGCCGTTGTGTCCTTAGTGTTCACATTGTGGCAAACATTCAAGTAACCATTATTCCTGCTCGGGAGACTGGACGGCAGACTGCGACCATCGCGCGTAGGAAAGGGAGAGGATTGCCGCCAAGTTGGCCGATCTCCGCGCACGCCGCGAGCCGCTGGAGCTGCAATCGATGAAGTTTGGCGCGGCTCGTACGCCATCGTGCGCAGTTCCGAGGCCGACGCGCAGCGCGAGGTGGCGCGCTCACTGAGGTGCGCGAGGAGACGCCGGGTTACGCCAACCACCAGAACCTGCCTCAACAACACCCCCCTGCGCTTCGGGCTCCTCGGCACCCCGGAGCGGAGCGCATCCTGTAGTTCGAGCGAGCGGGCTGGACTTGCTCCTGCTCCGGTTCTCTCCGCAACTCGAGGAGACGGAGCGACTCGCCGAAAAGTTGATCCCGCTGGCCAAAGGCGCGGCGGCGTAGCGAAAGCCTTGATGGAGCCCCCTTCCGTTCAGTCCTGCTTCGGAGACGAGAGTAGCGCTTCGATCCGGGCCAGCCGCGCGGCAAGGTCGCGGTTCTCGGCGCGCAGCTTCTCGATCTCGGCGCGCGCGGCGGCGAGGTCGGCCTGCTGCTGCGTGGTGCGCCGGTCCAGCGCCTGCACGCCAGCCAGCGCCACGCCGTCCGCGTCCACCGTGCCGATCACCTTCTCGTCGTTCCCCAGGCCGAACGCGGCGCGGAAGTCCTGCGCCGTGGGCCCAAGGTGGCGGATGGAGGAGTCCTCCACCCGGTAGCTCCACGTCTGGATCGGCATGGAGCGAAGGCGCGTGAGCACGTCCTCGCCGGCCAGCGCCCGGAACAGGTGCTTGCGGTTCACGTCCGAGGTGTTGGTCCAGATCCCGGCGTTGCTGAGGTAGGCGCCGGTGCTGGTGGAGATCATCGCGTCGCTCTGGCCGAAGTACGGGTTGGCGGATCCACAGACCGCGGAATTCACGGACGGGCCGCCGAACGCGACGCCGCTGGTGGCGGCCTGGTTGGTGTTGATGCGCATTCCGCAGCTCACGCGCCACACGGCCTGGCCGGGGAACTCGGCCCGCACCGAGTCCTGCGTGCCCCCGGTGACGTTGTCCCCGAAGACGAACGAACCGCGTCTCGCGTTGGTGTGTGCGTGGTAGCCCAGCGCCACGGAAGCGTATCCGGAGGCGGTGTTGTCCTCACCCACGGCGAAGCTGGAGCCGTTGGCCGCGGTGGTCCGCAGGCCGAGTGCGACACCGTGGTCCCCGCTGGCGCGCACGCTCTCGCCCAGCGCCACCGAGCCAAGCCCGATGTTCGCGTTGTCCCACTGCGTACCGTTGACGTAGCCCGCGCGGAACGCCGCTTTCTCCGGGTGCCACATCATGCGCGTGCCGGAGCCCTCCGTCGGGATCCCCGTGGCGCTGTTGCCGGCGTAGGTGCCGCCGAAGATGGCGCCGCCGTTGATGTTGACGCGGAAGAGGCTCGCGCCGGCGCGCGACACCGCGAGCGCGGAGTCGGGGGTCTGCGCGTGCAGCGCGGCGCCCGGGAGCAGCAGGAGAGCGGCGGCGATGGCCAAAGTGCGGGGGGTCGTCATCTGGATAACGGTTCGTCTGGTGTAAGTGGAAGCCGGCACGTGCGGATGGCGGCGGGTCCGGTGCGGCATGATGGATCGAAGGTTCCGCGCGATGCGTCGCGGCATCACGGAATCGCGATGGTGAGGGGCTGCCCGTTCGTGTAGAGGCTGCCGGTGATGTTGACCGCGCCCGTCGCCTTCACGGCCCCCTGGAGCTTGATCCCTCCGCTCACCTTGACCGCGTTGGCCGTGCCCTGCACCTGCGCGCCGCTCCCGCTCACCAGCAGCGTGCCGTTGCTCACCGTGCCCGTGGGCGCGTTCACGTTGCCAGTCACGGTAAGGGTGAAGCCGCCGAGCCCCAGCGTGGTGGCGGAGCCCGCGTTCATCACCAGGCTCAGCACCGTCTTGTCGCCGTCGGTGATCTGCGGCTGCTGCGCGGTCGCGGCGATCACGGCGGTGTCGCCGGCCGCGGGCACCCTGAGCGCGTCCCAGTTGCCCGCGTTCGACCATTCGGTGGAGACCGCGCCCGTCCACGTGACGTAGGTGGGAGAGGGCTGCACCTGGAACGAGTTGCTGGTGCCGCTCTCCGTGCCTCCCTTGTGCGTGGCCGTCAGCGTGAACGTCCCCGAGGTTCCCATGGTGATGCTGTGCGCGCTCAGCACGCCGGCCGTGAAGGCGCCGGAGGTCGCCCCTGACGTGATCCCGCCAGCGGGGGTGGAGGTGAAGACCACCGTGTCGGCGAAGGAGGTGACGGTGTTGTCGTACTGGTCCTGCGCGGTGACCGTCACGTTGAACGGCAGATTCGCCGTCTGGGCGCCGATGCTGTCGATGCGGAAGTGGTGGAGCGCGCCTGGGGTCACGTCGAACGTCCCGCTCGTCGCCGCCGTCAGCGTGCCGGAGCTGGCGATCAGCGTGTAGCCGGTCCCGACTTTGTCGATGCTGAGGTCGGCGAAAGTCGCGATTCCGCCCACCGCCGCCACCGCGACCGTGCCCGTCAGAGAGCCCGCGGAGGGGTTGGTGCCGATTGCGATCCGCACCGTGTCGGCCGCAGTGGCGACCACGTTGCTGTCCGCGTCGATGATCGCCACCTGCACGGCGGGAGCGATGGCGGACCCCGCGGCCACGCTCGACGGCTGGACCGTGAAGGCCAGCGCCGCCGGGGCGCCCGGAGTGATGTCGAAGGGGCCGCTCGTCGTGCCCGTGAGGCTGCCGGAGCTGGCGGCCAGCGTGTAGCCGGCCCCCGCCTTGTTGATCGACAGGTCGGAGAAGGTCGCGACGCCGTTCACCGCCGCCACCGTCGCCGTGCCGGAGAGCGTGCCGCTCGCCGGGTTGTTGCCGATGGCGATGGTCACGTTGTCCGTGGCCGTCGTGACCGTGTTGCCGTTGGCGTCCTGGATCGCCACCGTCACGGCGGGCGTGATCGACGCGCCCGCCACCGTGTTCGACGGCTGCTGCACGAAGCCCAGCTTGGCCGACGCGCCCACCCTGGTGGTGATGTCGCCGCTCGTCCCGGACACGGTGCCGTCGTTCGCCGTCACCGTGTGCACCGTGCCGGCCGTCGTGCTCGTGGTGAACGACACCGTCGCCACCCCGCTCGCGTTCGTCTGGCTGGTGGGAGTGGCGAAGGAGCCGCCGTTGGTGCTGCTCCAC